>JARRLI010000122.1:0-4677 GCA_037387145.1 Robiginitalea sp.
CAGCATCTCGGCAGGATCAGGTCTTGTAAGAAAGGCGGTGAGCAGGAACGACAGGCTCATCAGCAGCACCAGCCCTGTAAAAATACGTTCAAGCAGACGGGAGCTTCCAAACCACAGCAATAGGAAGGCCAACACTCCGGAAACAATCGCCCTCGAAGTTAGAGCACCTTTTCCAAAGATTGCCTCAAGGCCGAGTACGGCTCCGGAAATATTACCTGCCTCATAGGCTGCATTTCCCAATACAATAGCGGCCAGAATTATCCCCAACAAGAAATACCTCAATGCAGGGCGGGTTATCTTTTTTCGAATCAATCCTGGAATCCCCTCATGGGTGGATAAGCCGAGGCGGCCGGCCATCTCCTGGAGCACCAGTGTTGCCAGTACAGACAGCAGAAGTGCCCAAAGCAATCCGAATTTCCAATCGACCCCAGCACGTATACATGTAGTAACCGTACCAGGGCCTATAAAGGCGGCTGCTATCAACATTCCCGGCCCGATGCGCTTCAACATTGGATTCAAAATCAGATTCCGGATAAAGATAGGTATTATGAAAATTGCGATTCATGGTCATCTAGGAGCAGCATTAATTGCATTTCGTCTAAAAAACACCACCGGAGAAGGGTAAACCATGCCATACATCGAATTGTCTATAATATTTTCTAAGGGTGAGGGTTATTAATTTCAAATGCATTCAAACTAAAATTCTGAATGAACTGTCTCGAGTGCCAAAAAAATCTGAGTTACCTGGACCACCGGAAGTCTATGGAATTATTTCAGGCTGAATTATGCCCAGCGCACCGAAAGCGACTGGAAAAATTAATAGTAAAAAGTCAGATGCCGGCAGAGGCCGGGATGCTCTACTACGGCCTGAAGGAAGCTGGGATAAAACCCATGCTCGCCTGGTGGGACGGAAAGAAGTTTGTGGACCTGGCTGTTTCACGTGTGAAATTGAATATTGAAATCGACCAGGGATATGAATCCATTTCGCACCAGGAGGCCTTGAATGATCTTGAGGAGACCATGCATTCTTTCAGAAATGGCTTCACTACCATTCGCATCCCCCATTTCCTGATACGGAATCATTTGGGGGAAACCGTCGCGAATATTCTCGGGATTATGGAGGGGCTCAAATCGAATATTAAGGTCGTTTAAAACGATACGCTGATGCAACCAGAAATTAATTATACCGATCGCTCTTACAGGATGAGCATGTGGATCCTGATTTTACTTGCCCTGGCAGCTGTAATGATCAGCCTGAACATGCAGCCAGTGATTTCCAAGGTGCTCTTCGGCTTGCCAATTGTCGCCTCAGGTTTATTGGGATTTGCCGGGACCTATTTTATCCTGAAAGGCATCGATGAACCCTTAACCGAAAAAAAGGTGATTGCCCTCACGGTAAACCTCGCTATGGTCGTGCTCATGCTGGCTATTCTGGTAAGTAATACCCTATATGGGTAGGACCTTCCCTGCCCACCTTACCTGAAACAAATTTTTACCGGTTTCGGATTGATATTTAATTTGTACCTTTTTGCTCAAAGGCACAAATCATGAATACAACCGACCGACGAAACTGGCTAAAAACCATGGCCCTTGGAGGGGGATTTACCCTTCTTGGCGGTATGAATGGGATTGCTTCACTGAAGCATCCGAAACCTATGACTCTTGCCGGTTCTGTAAGACTAAGTTCAAACGAGAATCCATATGGGCCTGCAGAACAGGTCCGAAAGGTTATGCGTGAAAATTTTGAGCTTGGATGCCGATACCCCTTTCAATATATTAAAGGTCTAGTCCGAGACATTGCACAGAAAGAAGAAGTATCCGAGGACTGTATCGTGATTACCGGGGGTTCTACCGAGGGCTTAAAGGCAGCGGGGCTGGTATATGGGTTGCAGGGGGGCGAAATAGTCGCTGCGGACCCCACCTTTCAGGCACTGCTTCGATACGCCGAACATTTTGGCGCACATGTCCACAGGGTCCCCCTGGACGATACCCTGACCCACGACCTGGAAGCCATGGAACGCCGGATTACCGGCAAGACCAGACTGATCTTTATTTGCAACCCGAATAATCCCTCCGGAACCCTGCTGAATCCTGGAAGATTAAAAGATTTCTGTTCGTCAGTGGCAGCCAGAAGCGTAGTCTTCAGTGATGAGGCTTATTACGACTATATTACCGAAGCGGAGTATCCCTCTATGGTAGAATTGGTGCGGGAAGACTACAATGTGATTGTATCCAAGACCTTTTCCAAAGTTTACGGGTTAGCCGGAATGCGGATCGGATATCTCATCGCAAGGCCCGATATCGCCAGGCGACTCAAGAACGCTCTTATGGCCAACACGAACACCCTGGCAATTCTCGCGGCAAGGCAGGCACTAAAGGATACCGAATTCTATAAATTCAGCCTTGCTCAGAACAAAGCTGGCAAAGACATGATCTACTCAACATTGGATGAAATGGGACTTTCCTATATCCCTTCCCATACCAATTTTGTATTTTTCAAAAGCGGGCTGCCCGTTGATACGCTGATACAGCGTATGGGATCAGAAGGCGTGCAGATCGGCAGGCCCTTCCCGCCGCTCCTGGATTGGGCCCGTATCAGCACGGGGACCCTCGATGAGGTGGAGGTATTTACTAGCGCGTTAAATAAGGTCCTTGCCTGATCACGCGTCCTGTTACTGAACTGGGATTCAACCTTTTTAATTCAATTCAATTTTTATGAAACGTATTTTATGGTTCCTGCTGGTGGTGTTAATCCTTCTGGTGGGCGTTCTTTTTGCCAATACCCTGGCCTTAACCTCCAGGCAGGTTGAACCTGAACCTGTTGAAAAGATAACCCTTGGCCCGACTGTTTATGAGAATCTTTCCCGGGCTGTACAGTTCCGGACAATTTCATTCAGTGAAGAAGCCATCCCGGATTCTTCGGCATTTAACGGGTTCCACAAATTTCTCGAAAACGCATTCCCTTTGGTGCATGCAAACCTGGCCCTTGATAAAATCAATCAATACAGCCTGCTCTATACCTGGACGGGAACCGATCCCTCGGTAAAACCTGTTGTCCTGATGTCCCATCAGGATGTAGTCCCCGTAGATCAGCCTACCTTATCTGACTGGGAAGCTGGCCCTTTTGAAGGCCGTATAACCGATACCCATATCATAGGCAGGGGTACCTTGGACGATAAAAGTTCACTAATCGCCCTGATGGAAAGTATTGAGATGCTTTTAAAAGAAGGATTTACGCCAAAACAAACCATCTACCTCGCCTTTGGCCATGACGAAGAAGTAGGCGGGGGCAACGGTGCCGCGCATATAGCTGCATTCCTGAAAGAAAAAGGTGTGAAAGCAGCCTTGACCCTGGATGAAGGTGGTTTTCTTGCGGAAGGCATGATACCCGGAATAGATGCACCTGTCGCTATGGTGAACCTGGCCGAAAAGGGATTTGCTTCTTTCCGGCTGATTGTGGAAACAAACGGTGGCCACAGCTCCCAGCCACCACGGGAAAACACCATTGGCATGCTCGCCACCGCCATTGTAGAGCTGGAGAACAATCAACTGCCCTACAAATTAGTAGAGCCGATAAATTACCAGTTTGAATATATGGGGGCCGAACTTCCTTTCTTCAAGAAACTGGCCTTCGCCAACCCATGGCTGTTCAAAAAACCTATCCTGGAGGCATTAAATGCACATACGACCACGGCTCCCACGATCATTCAAGGAGGGGTCAAAAACAATGTAATACCCACCGTGGCAGAGGCTACCATAAATTTCAGGATTCTGCCCGGGGAGAGCATTGAGAGCGTTCAGGCACACATCGAAAAGACCGTGGGAGACAAGATCAGGGTGGAACCTGTGGGTTTCCTCACAAATCCTTCCCCTGTTTCCCGTGTCGATTCAGAGAACTACAAAAACCTGGAGAAAACTATCCGGTCTGTATTTCCTGATGCAGTGGTGGTACCAGGTCTGGTTGGCGGGGGTACAGATGCCCGGTATTTCTACGAAATATCAGATGATGTCTATCGCTTCTACCCTATCCGGATCAATTCGCAGAGCATGGAGCGTTTTCACGGCATAGACGAAAAGATCAGCAAGGAGAATTATGAGGAAATGATCCAATTCACCTACCAGCTGATCCGGAAGTTTGGGCCATAATACCTTCGGACGATTTCCGTGCCAAATCAGTTTTGGCAATCGGGGAGAGTTCCTGAACTATATCATACAGGTCTGGGATTACAGTTTGTGCCAACCTGCTATGGCTGTTCAACAGTACGCATATCCCAAGATCGGAATCGGGAAAGAGGGCTATTTCGTTTCTGTATCCATTCACGCTTCCTCCATGGTGCCAAACGGTTTTCTCGCTATTTGAGCCGCCATCCTTAAAGGTATGGATCCGCCATCCAAAGCCGTAATAGGATGAGATGTGTCCGGGCCACCGCTGATAATACTTACTGCGCCCGGGAATTTTTATATAGGGACTGAAAGCCTTCTCAATGGCTGTTCCGCTCATAACATCCGGCCTGTGTCCCAGTAAAAATTGCATCCATCGTGCCATATCCGTGGCACTTGAATTGATACCCCCTGCAGCAATGGCATTGAAATAGGTGTTGGAGAGCGGTCTGGGCCTCCATCCATGCCTGCTTTTCACATGGGGTTCTGCAATATTGCCCGCTTTTTTCAAGGTTT
>JARRLI010000123.1:0-10221 GCA_037387145.1 Robiginitalea sp.
TCTACAATTACCGGATTGATCTCTCCTTTTGAAATCTCATATGAAAAGCACTTGTTAACCTCAGTGGAAGCCAGGCCGAGCTGGGTTTCTGCTATTCCGACACATATGGAATGTTCAGAGGAGGCCTGAGTGATAAAAACAATATTGACTTGCTTTTCCGAAAGCACTTCAAAGAAACGCTTACTGATTCCCGGAATACCAACCATTCCAGGGCCTTCCAGTGAAAGCAGTCCGATTTCGGGCACATGGCTAATCCCTCTTACGGTGCGCCCTTCCTGGTTGCCATTGGCTTCGATCCGCGTTCCAGGATCCCCTGGTGCAAACGTATTTCTTATGGTAAGGGGGATGCCTTTTTGCAAGACGGGTTGGATGGTAGGGGGGTAGAGTACCTTGGCTCCGAAATTGGATAGTTCCATAGCCTCCTCGTAGGAGAGTAAGCTTATGGGCCTTGCCTCTTTGACCAATTTTGGATTCGCTGTGAACATTCCGCTTACATCGGTCCAGATCTCAAGGCGTTCTGCCCCTGTAGCTGCAGCAAAAAGGGCGGCAGAATAATCCGAACCTCCCCGTCCCAGGGTGGTGGTATGGCCTTCAGTATTAGAGGCAACAAACCCGGGTAGGATTACAACCGGATCCTTTCCATCCAGAGAATCGGTGATCAGGGAACGGGTCACCTCTTGATCCACATTGGCTTTCCCATAGGAATTATCGGTCCGGATCAATGCCCGGCTATCCTGGAATTTTGCTTTCAGTCCCTGGCTCTGATAATAGGAGGCAATGATGTAAGAGGACATTAGTTCCCCGAAGCTCAAGATCCTGTCAAGGAGTTTTGTGGTGGTCTCACCAATGAGAAAAGACCCTTCCAAAAGTGTTTCCAGCGTATTGGCTTCCTTTTTCACCTTGCTCAGCACCGGGGCCTGCCCGGCAATGGGCAGCAGTTCACGAATAGCGTCCAGATGCCTGTTTTCAATGATCTCGAGGCGCTCCCTCCAGGAGTTGTCATGTAGCGCAGCTTCCCTGGCCGCCTCCAATAATAGATCGGTGATCCCCCCCATGGCAGAAACCCCAACGAGGCCAGGGGTTTCTGTTTCCCGCACAATCGACAGGGTTTTCTCGATGCATTCAGGGTTGGCGACAGAACTGCCGCCGAATTTCAATACTCTCATAGGCCGATTCCTGAAAAATTGAATGGGTAGCCCATTGGTCTACGAAAATATACCGGGTATGTGCCCCTGCAGGTGCAATTATTCCGTCGGGGCGTCATATTGAGGTTGCTTTCCGTTGATGGACTGTATACCCTAATCCCTTCAAAAGTAGCACATTTGAAAAGTTGGCCAAATATCATCTGAAGAATTGCCAAAGCGGTAGTTTTTGGTCTAATTTCTTTTGAATCCCTATAACATTTACCACCTTTATATTAAAATGTTTAGTAGGACAAGCCAATGAAGATCCTTGATAAGGAGCAAATTTACGAGGCAGACCGGCAAACCCTGTCTGCTGAACAAATCCCCAGCGAAGTGCTCATGGAGCGGGCAGCTTCCCTCGTATTCGATTGGTTGCACCAACGCCTGCAAGGGGCGCCCGTCAACATTCATGTCTTTTGTGGTATCGGGAATAACGGAGGGGATGGACTGGTTGTGGCGCGCCACCTGGTGGAACACGGATACCGCATACAGGTCTATGTGGTGAAATACAGCGAGAACCGTTCCGATGACTTTCTGCTGAATTTAGAAAGACTGAAAGAACGTAAAATAAGGCCCGAATATCTGGACGGGAACAGTGACCTGCCACAGGTAGGTCCTACAGATCTGATTGTAGATGCAGTCTTTGGCATCGGACTGAACCGGCCTCCCGATCCCTGGGTAAGCAACCTTTTTGAACATTTGAATAACTCCGGCGCCTTTATTCTTGGTATAGACATGGCATCCGGTCTTTATATGGATAAAGTCCCAGAGAATGCCCGGCCCGTGTTGAGGTCGGATCATTTGCTGACCTTTGGTGCCCCGAAGCTGGTCTTCTTTCTCCCCCAGACCGGGGAGCATGTCAGGCAGTTTGAGGTATTGGATATAGGATTGGACAAGGCTTTTATGGATGGTCTGGATACAGCATACGAACTGTTGCTGCCTGCTGAAATGAAGCTCCTGTACAGGCCCCGTAAGAAGTTTTCGCATAAGGGAACCTACGGACATGTACTAATCCTGGGCGGCAGCCATGGGAAAATAGGAGCCGTTGGCCTGGGTGCTCGGGCTGCTCTTTTGAGTGGGGCAGGGCTTGTAACGGCATGCGTCCCCGAGTGTGGATATGTTCCCCTGCAGGCGCAACTTCCCGAAATTATGGTATGGACAACCCCGGGGCAACGCGAACACACCGAATTCCCGGAACAGACGGAAGGTCATACCATCGCAGTGGGGATGGGCCTAGGAACTTCGCAAAAGACGCAGCATGCATTCCTGTCCTGGTTATCCAACCAGAACGATCCCCTGTTGCTGGATGCTGATGCCCTGAACATCCTCAGCATGCATCCGGATGCGGTGGAGGCTATTCCACCCGGTAGTATTCTTACACCTCATCCCGGAGAGCTGAGACGCCTGATTGGTCCCTGGAAAGATGATTTTGAAAAACTCCAGAAGGCACAGGAGTTGGTAAACACCCTGAAGTGCATCCTGCTTATCAAAGGGGCTCATACACTGATCCTTTCGGGGAATAAGACCTACGTGAATTCCAGTGGGAATCCAGGGATGGCAACTGCCGGCAGCGGCGATGTGCTCAGCGGCTTGATCACCGGTTTGCTTGCCCAGGGCTATCCGCCTGTTGAGGCAGCCATACTGGGTGTTTTTCTGCATGGGAGGGCAGGGGATTTAATGGCTTATGAAACCGGGCAGGAAGCACTTACGGCCACAGGGATTCTTAATGGTATCTCCGCTGCTTTCATGGAATTGGCTGGAGGCGGGGATATTTCAAGGCCTTCCGACGCCTTACCGCGTGGCCCTGTTAAAAGAAGGGAGTAAGGGTGGTTATTCCGGGTTACTTAGGATCACCTTCTTACGGACCCATTCCTGGGCTTTGTGGTAATCCAGGAAAAACTTCATTGGGTTTTTGTAGAACAATTTTTCGATATGGAAATTATGCATATCGACCTCCTTATTGGAAACAACGGCATAGGCTTTGAGATTTTCCAGTTGCCTCAGGTATGTATACACCGTTGGATCGATGGCGTATGAATTCAATCGGTGGCTGATAAAACCAAAATTCTTGTTCCTGAAATGTATCTCAGAAATTCCTATAATTTGATATGCGCGTTCAAGGGTAAGGGTCGCTCCCTGATCGAAGATTGATACCATGTAGTCCTCATACACCTGTATTTTGCCTACATCCAGGAGGTATTCCCTGACGATCACGGTTTTTTTGGCCGGTCCGAAATTCATTTCATTTTCATTTATAGTGTCTGAAAACGAAAGTAGAGGGAAGCCCTTCCTGCCCAAAAAAATTTAGATTAATGACATAAATATCGTTTATACAACATCTTAGTACAGACCATTGTATTCCTATTCCTACGAAAGCCGGCACTACCCATAAAAAAGGGAGTCCCATTTCTAGGACTCCCCCTGTAAAATATTTCCTACAACTGTCAGGCCTCCTTGGAGGATTCGCTGGATTTCTTGATTCGGATATTCAGTTTATCTTCCTCTTCATTGAGATCCATAGTTATGCGATCCCCTTCTTCGAGCTTGGAATTCACTATTTCTTCAGCAAGGGCGTCTTCAATATATTTCTGGATTGCCCTTTTAAGTGGCCTGGCCCCGTATTCTTTATCAAAGCCTTTATTGGCAATATAATCCTTGGCCTTTTTCGTGAGCTTGAGATCGTAGCCGATATCTTTGATCCGCTCGTAGAGTTTTCGCAATTCGATATCGATGATCTGGTGAATGTGTTCCCGCTCCAGCGGATTGAAAACGATCACATCGTCAATACGATTCAGGAATTCTGGGGCGAAAGCTTTTTTGAGTGCATTTTCGATCACACTTTTCTGGTGTGAATCCGCCTGCGATTTTTTCGCAGCCGTACCAAATCCTACCCCCTGGCCAAAATCCTTTAATTGCCGTGCCCCGATATTGGAGGTCATTATGATAATGGTATTCCGGAAATCGATCTTGCGACCCAGGCTATCTGTCATCCGGGTGGGCTTTTTCAACTTCATCCAGGAGGATGACAGAGTATGGCTTGCGCCTGACTTTTTCGGTAAGTTGTCCCCCTTCTTCGTATCCGACATATCCCGGAGGAGCTCCAACCAGGCGCGAAATGGCAAACTTCTCCATGTACTCACTCATGTCGATGCGCAACAAGGCATCCTCTGAATCGAACAATTCCTTGGCGAGAATCTTGGCGAGCTGGGTTTTACCGACCCCTGTCTGCCCCAGGAAGATGAAACTTCCAATAGGTTTATTGGGGTCCTTGAGCCCGGCTCGGTTACGCTGAATTGCCTTGGCAACCTTGGCCACGGCCTCGTCCTGCCCGATAACACTATTTTTAATAAGTTCCGGAAGTTCCGCCAGTTTGTTGCTCTCGGTCTGGGCAATCTTATTTACTGGAATCCCACTCATCATGGAAACCACATCTGCAACATTTTCCTCATCTACAGTTTCCCGATGCAATTTGCTGTCTTCTTCCCATTTTTCCTGAGCTATGCCAAGCTCTTTCTCCAGGCGCTTTTCATCGTCCCTGAGCTTAGCGGCCTCCTCGTAGCGTTGTTTTTTGACTACGCTGTTCTTTAATTCCCGAACTTCATCCAGCTGTTTTTCAAGCTCGAGGATCTGTTTGGGGACGTCCATATTTATAATATGTACACGGGAGCCTGCCTCATCGAGGGCGTCAATTGCCTTGTCCGGAAGGAACCGGTCAGTAATGTAGCGGTTTGTGAGTTTCACACAGGCGGCAATGGCGTCTTCTGTGTAATTTACATTGTGGTGTTCCTCATACTTGCCTTTGATGTTCTTCAGTATTTCTACTGTTTCCTCTACCGTGGTGGGCTCTACCATCACCTTTTGGAACCTGCGCTCTAATGCTCCGTCCTTTTCTATGTACTGTCGGTATTCATCCAGGGTGGTTGCCCCAATGCACTGGATTTCTCCCCTGGCGAGTGCCGGTTTGAACATGTTCGAGGCATCCAGGCTGCCGGTGGCCCCGCCTGCACCAACGATGGTGTGGATCTCATCGATGAAGAGGATTACATCGTCATTTTTTTCAAGTTCATTCATCACGGCTTTCATCCGTTCTTCAAACTGCCCCCTGTACTTGGTCCCTGCCACGAGGGAGGCAAGGTCGAGGGTGACCACACGCTTATTGTAAAGAATACGCGAAACCTTCTTGTTGATGATACGAAGTGCAAGCCCCTCCGCAATTGCGCTCTTTCCAACCCCCGGTTCCCCTATCAGGAGCGGATTGTTCTTTTTGCGTCGGCTCAGGATCTGAGAAACCCGTTCAATTTCTTTTTCCCGTCCCACTACCGGATCCAGTTTGTTTTCTTCGGCAAGGGAAGTAAGGTCCCTGCCAAAATTGTCAAGGACGGGTGTTTTCGATTTTTTGCTCCCTTTTTGGGAAGTACTTCCGGAATAGGAACTCTCTTTGCTTTCCCCGGTATCATCCGAGTCGCTCGGAAAGGATTCTGCAGAAGGGGTTTCCCCAAAATCCTCATCACTGTCGCTGGTGATCATGCTTTTGAACTGTTCTTTTACCCCATCGTAATCCACTTTCATCTTATGCAGCAGCTTTGTGGTAGGATCATTTTCGTTTCGAAGGATGCACAGAAGCAGGTGGGCCGTGTTGATGGAAGAACTCTGGAAGAGCTTGGCCTCTAGGAACGTGGTTTTCAAAGCCCGTTCTGCCTGACGTGTAAGGTGCAGGTTCTTTTTATCCTTGGGCTGAGAACTGGCGCTGGGATTTGGGGGACTCAGGATCTCAACCTTCCTGCGCAAGTGGTCCAGGTCGACCTCCATGGCATCTAGAATGTTGATAGCCTTGCCATTTCCATCCCGCAACAGGCCCAGCATCAAGTGCTCAGTCCCGATAAAATCGTGACCCAGCCTCAGAGCTTCCTCTTTGCTATAGGCAATTACGTCCTTAACCCTTGGTGAAAAATTATCATCCATAAATCCTCCTTAAATCAAATCTAAAATTACGAATTCTATTCATAAGAACGTCAAATACCATACCTATATTCCATGTATCTAAACGAAATGACAAAAATTAGGGGGAATTACAAAAAAATTAACGTCTAATTTATCAACCTTTAGGGGGGTGAATACTGTTGATAAATTCTTTAATAAATGCACGCTATGTACACATAAAAGGTAGGTTTTTCCGTATATTGGCATGATTTTTTAACCCCATAAAACCAATAGAAAAACTGCAATATGGCAGAAGGAGAAAAATTGATCCCCATCAACATTGAGGATGAGATGAAATCGGCCTACATTGACTACTCGATGTCGGTCATTGTGTCACGTGCACTGCCAGACGTCAGGGACGGTTTGAAGCCGGTTCATCGAAGAGTGCTTTACGGCATGCATGAACTCGGGGTCCGGTCGTCAAGCGCGCACAAGAAATCAGCACGTATTGTAGGGGAGGTACTCGGTAAATACCACCCGCATGGAGACACGTCCGTATACGACACCATGGTCCGTATGGCACAGGACTGGAGCCTGCGGTATATGCTGGTCGATGGACAGGGTAACTTTGGGTCCGTTGATGGCGACAGCCCTGCAGCCATGCGATACACCGAGGCCCGTATGCGAAAGATTGCAGACGAGATGCTGTCGGATATCGACAAGGAAACGGTAGACCACCAGCTGAATTTTGACGATTCCCTTCAGGAGCCCACTGTCCTTCCAACCCGAATCCCCAATCTACTGATTAATGGTGCCTCGGGGATCGCTGTGGGTATGGCCACCAACATGCCACCCCACAACCTTTCCGAAGTTGTGGATGGAACTATTGCTTATATCGAGAACCGGAATATAGAGATCGACGAGCTGATCCAGCATATTAAGGCGCCGGATTTCCCGACAGGGGGCATTATTTATGGCTACGACGGAGTGAAAGAGGCCTTCCATACCGGGAGGGGCCGCGTTGTTATGCGGGCAAAAGCCAATTTCGAGGAAGTACGGGGCAGGGAATGCATAGTGGTGAACGAGATCCCCTATCAGGTGAACAAGGCCGATATGATCAAGAAGACCGTTGACCTGATCAATGATAAAAAGATCGATGGGATTGCTGACATCCGGGACGAGTCCAACCGGAAGGGAATGCGGATTGTCTATGTGCTGAAGCGGGATGCCATACCGAACATCGTCCTGAATACCTTGTACAAATATACCGCCCTGCAGTCCTCCTTCAGCGTGAACAATATTGCCCTGGTAGAAGGTCGGCCACAGCTTCTCAACCTCAAAGAGATGATCAGCCACTTTGTAAACCACCGTCATGAAGTGGTTGTGCGGCGTTCTGAATATGAACTCCGTAAGGCTGAGGAAAGGGCGCATATCCTTGAAGGCCTGATCATAGCTTCGGACAACATTGACGAGGTGATTGAGATTATACGGGGTTCGGCGAATCCTGAAGAGGCCCGGGCCAATCTGATCAAGCGTTTCGAACTCACTGAAATCCAGGCCCGAGCCATTGTGGAAATGCGGCTGCGGCAGCTAACAGGCCTCGAGCAGGACAAGCTGCGCTCCGAGTATGAGGACGTGCTTGCAACCATCGAAGACCTGAAGGATATCCTTGCCAGGGAAGATCGGCGTATGGAAATCATTAAGGAAGAACTCCTGGAAGTCCGGGATAAATACGGCGATGAACGCCGCTCTGAAATAAATTATGTGGGCGGCGACCTCAGTATCGAGGACATGATCCCGGATGAACAGGTGGTGATCACCATCTCCCATGCAGGATATATCAAGCGCACATCGCTTGCCCAATATAAAACACAGCAACGCGGAGGCGTTGGAAAGAAAGCCTCGGCTACGCGGACAGAAGATTTCCTGGAACACCTTTTTGTTGGCACCAATCACCAGTATATGCTTTTCTTCACTCAGAAGGGACAGTGCTACTGGCTCAGGGTTTATGAAATTCCCGAAGGAAGCCGAACTTCCAAAGGCAGGGCGATCCAGAACCTGATCAATATCGCCCATGACGATAAGGTAAAAGCCTTCATCTGTACCCGGGACCTCAAGGATGAAGAATATGTGAACAGCCATTTCGTGATCATGGCTACTAAAAAAGGGGTGGTCAAGAAGACATCCCTGGAACAGTATTCGCGCCCGCGTCAAAATGGGATCATTGCAATCAACATCCGCGAGGAAGACGAACTCCTGGAAGCCAAACTGACAACTGGCAGCAGCCAGATTTTCCTCGGTCTTAAATCCGGGAAAGCAATCCGTTTTGAGGAGAGCAAGACCCGTCCGATGGGCAGGAATGCATCTGGTGTTCGCGGAATCACGCTGGCAAATGCCAAAGATGAAGCCATTGGCATGGTTTCAGTACATAACTTCGACGAAGATATCCTGGTAGTCTCCGAAAACGGATACGGCAAGCGTTCCAGCATTGAGGACTACCGGCTTACCAACCGTGGGGGAAAAGGGGTGAAGACTATTTCCATTACAGATAAGACCGGTGGGCTGGTGGCCATCAAGAACGTTTCTGATTTGGACGACCTTATGATCATGCCTGTTGAGGAGCTCCGGACAATGGGAAGGGCTACCCAGGGAGTTAAACTCATCAACCTGAGGGAAAGCGACTCCATTGCGGCGGTTGCCAAAGTGATGAAGGAAGAGGAAGATCTGGACGAAACCGATATCCTTAATATGGAGGTAAATACAGAAGATGGCACACCTCTTGATACAGATAGTCCAGAGACCCCACCAGCGTCGTAAATAGAATATATATTAATTACAGATAAACACAGTTTTATGAAATCAAAATTGTTATTTATGGCAGCCCTGTTGTTGAGCGTGGCTGCGTTTTCACAGAAATCGGAAATTAAGGAGGCAGAAAAAGCCTTGAAAAACGGAGATGCTGCATCTGCCAAGGCAAGCATCGAAAGTGCAGCCGGCCTGATTTCCTCCGCCGATGAACGCGTGCAGGCCCAGTACCACTTTGTTCGGGGGCAGGTATATACGGACCTTGCCAGAAAAGGGGATATCGCAGCCTTCGAAGAAGCAGTAGATTCATATAAAAATGTCTTGAGTATTGAGGAAGCAAGCGGGAAAGTTAAATACACTGAGGAAGCGCAAATTGAGATGAGACCAATTGCCAATGACCTGGTGAATGCGGCAGTAGATGATAATAAGGAAGAGAAATTTAAGGAAGCCGCGGAAAAACTCTACATGAGTTACCAGATAAGCCCCATTGATACTATTTACCTCTATTATGCAGCCAGCAGCGCAGTTAATGCCCAGGAATATGAATTGGCGCTGGATTACTACAAAGAATTGAAAGAGGTTGGCTATGATGGAAGCCAGGTACTCTACAAAGCCACCAGCGTAGAAACCGGAGAGGTTGAAGTTATGCCCAAGAGTCAACGTGATATCATGGTAAAGTCCGGAGCCTATGCAAATCCGGTAGATGAAAAGACCGAATCAAAAAGGGCTGAAATCGTGAGAAACGTTGCTCTTATTTATACACAGCTGGGTCAGAATGACGAGGCGCTCTCAGCATACAAGGATGCACGTGCAGACAACCCGGATGATGTAAATCTGGTACTGAATGAGGCCAACCTGTACTATCAGATGGGGGATAAGGAAAAATTCAAGGCTCTTATGGCTGAAGCTGCGGATATGGCCCCTGACAATCCCGACCTGCACTACAATATTGGCGTGATCAGTATGGAGCAGGGTGACATCGAAGCAGCGAGAAAAGCGTACCGAAAAGCGATAGAGATCAATCCGGGGTATGTGAATGCCCAGTTGAATCTTTCCACAACCTATGTAAATGAAGGTAACGGCCTGATTGATGACATGAATGCCCTGGGTACCTCACGGGAGGATATCGCAAAGTACGACGACCTCAAGAAGCAAAAGGATGTGCTCTTTCAGGAGGGTGCTGATATTTTGGAAGCGGCTATCAAGGTCAACCCGGACAATCAGGGAATCCTGACCCAACTCAAGAATATTTATGGAGCCCTTGGGGATAATGAAAATTATATGAGGGTCAAAAAATTACTAGGGGAGTGAG
>JARRLI010000124.1:0-2216 GCA_037387145.1 Robiginitalea sp.
TCCCCGCTTGTATGTTTCCATTTTAGAGACGCGCTTTCATGGGAAGCGGATTAACCCTTATTGCCTCTGGGTGCATCAATGGCAGGTTTTCAGGTGAAAGGTCAGGCCTTTGCTAATTACTGCCTTTTTATAGGGGAGATGCCAAGCTAAGGAATTGTTAAATATCAATCAGTTTGTAACAGGAAGTAGAAACCGTCGTCTATTATAGTAACTAGTATTCATCAATCATCAAACAATCAACATCATGAAAAAGGTAAGTTTACTGGTCATTGCCCTTGTTCTTCTGGCAACTGGCAATACCTACGCGGGTGAAGTGGATCCCTGCGCCGACGAACTCAAATTTCTGGAACCGTCCCCGTCAAAAATCACTTCCCAGATTGAAGATCTGCTCAAAGAGCGCAACGGATTTATGCTTGGGGGAGTAGATGAAATGTCTGCTTTGGTGCATTTTATGCTCAATAACGAAAAAGAGATAGTTGTACTTTCTGTTCAAACGCATGAATCCCGCCTGGAAAGTTTTGTAAAGGCCCGGCTGAACTATGAAAAGGCAGAAGATCAGGACCTGCAGGAAGGTAAGGTTTACCGTGTCCCCATCCGGATCAGAGTCTGACAAATGAACATCAAATTGCCAAACCCGATGAAGCTCATCGGGTTTTTTCATTCTATAATGCCCCTATGTGAACAGGCATGTTCTTGCGGATGATATACGAAATACCATTAAAAAGAGTTTTATAAGTAACAACGCCCTATTTCTGGCTATGAGCAGTTACGAGGAAAAACTAAGTATTTTGTCTGAAATGATCTCCCTGGCGCGAGTGAATCAGGGGATCAAGAATGCAGAATTTGACTTCCTGTGGGGAGTGGCTGAACAACTGGGTGTAGACAGGGATGATTTTGACATGCTATTTGATTCTCCGGCCAAGAAAATTATTCCTAAAACCCTGCTGGACAGGATCATTCAGTTTCACCGGCTCGTACTCCTTATGAACGTCAACCGGGAACAAACCTTCAAGGAAATCGATAAACTGCACAATATCGGATTGCGCATGGGTCTGCCTCCCTCCGCGATTGACCAGGTACTCATCGTTATGCATCAGTACCCCGATAAAATTATTCCTCCGGAAGTCCTTATAGGAATTTTCAAGTCACACTACAACTAGACAGTCTTTTTAATAAAACTGCCAAAAAGACAGTTCGCCCCAGCTATTTAGAGACAAAAAGACAGGTATTTTCAATCGGTATATACTTTGCAAGTAATTGGTTGCATTTGATTTTAATTGTGTAACCTAATACAAAAAGTATGAGTTTAATAAGAAGAAATACCGGTTTGTTCCCCAGCCTGTGGAACGATGTGGTTACCCCTGACTGGTTTGGTGGGGTAGATCAGTTTAACCATACGCTACCTGCTGTTAATATCAGGGAAGGAGCGAAGGAATTTATGCTGGAACTCGCGGTTCCTGGCCAGAAAAAGGAAGATTTCAATGTAGAAGTGGACAATGATATTATGACCGTTTCCATGGAATCAGGCGAAGAAAAAGAACAAAAAGAGCAGGGATATACCCGTCGGGAATTCCGATATACCTCTTTTAAACGCGCATTTACCCTCCCGGATACCGTAGATCAGGAAGATATTAAAGCAGCCTATGAAGATGGTATTTTGCGCTTTACTCTGCCTAAAAGGGCAGAGGCACTTCCAAAGCCCAAAAGGCTGATTGAAGTTGGCAAGTAAAAGTTTTATGGTTGGCCCACCTAACGGGCCTCATAATGGTTGGTTTGTTTAGTTGGTTAGTTAGGGAAGCGCCTCGACCTTTGAGTTGGGGCGCTTTTTTTAGTCTTTCTGCAGCAATTTTATCTCATCCCGCAGGCGTGCAGCCATCATAAAATCCAGTTCCTTGGCTGCCTTTTCCATCGCTTTGCGTTTTTCCCGAATAAGGCTTTCCCGTTGTTCCTTGTTCAGATATGCTGGGTCCGGCTCCTCCGCTGCCCGTTCCTTCTTCTCAAAATGGAAGGTGGATACGGAGTTTTTGGCCAGCGCATTATCAAGACTCTTCTTGAGGGACTTAGGGGTTATCCCATGTTTTTTGTTGTAGGCCATCTGCTTTTCTCGGCGGTAATTGGTCTCATCGATGGTTTTCTGCATGCTGTTCGTTATGGTATCTGCATACATGATTGCCTTGCCGTGAAGATGGCGTGCAGCTCTTCCCACTGTTTGGGTC
>JARRLI010000124.1:2269-9181 GCA_037387145.1 Robiginitalea sp.
ATGATGGCAACCAGGGATACCTCTGGAAGGTCCAGACCCTCTCTCAGCAGATTGACCCCCACCAGGACATCGAAAAGGCCCCTGCGAAGGTCCTGCATGATCTCAACCCGTTCAAGGGTGTCCACATCGCTGTGGATGTAACGGCAGCGTATATCGATCCGTGTTAGGTATTTTGTGAGCTCCTCAGCCATCCGTTTGGTCAGGGTAGTAACAAGGGTGCGCTCATCCTGTTGGACCCGTTGCTGGATCTCCTCCACCAGGTCGTCGATCTGATTCTTACTCGGGCGGACTTCTATTTCCGGATCGAGCAGTCCTGTAGGGCGGATTACTTGCTCAACATAGATCCCGCCGCTCTTTTCCATTTCGTAGTCCGCAGGGGTCGCACTCACATAGATCACCTGGTTTTGTAGGGCTTCGAATTCCTCGAATTTCAAAGGTCGGTTGTCCATCGCAGCCGGAAGCCGAAAGCCGTAATCCACCAGATTTTCTTTGCGGGATCGGTCTCCCCCGTACATAGCGTGGACCTGCGGGATAGTCACATGGCTTTCATCCACAACCATCAGATAGTCCTCGGGGAAATAATCCAGCAGACAGAAGGGTCGCGTGCCCGGTTCCCTTCCGTCGAGATAACGCGAATAATTCTCTATGCCCGAACAATAGCCCAGTTCCCGTATCATTTCCAGATCGAAGTTGGTTCGTTCCTCCAGCCGCTTTGCCTCCAATGGTTTGCCGATCTCCTTAAAGTAGGCTACCTGTTTGGTCAAATCCTCCTGAATCTTATGGATAGCCTGTTGCAGTACGTCCGGAGACGTAACGAACATATTTGCCGGATAGATCGTAAGGGTGTCATATACCTCCAGGATCGTATTGTTATGAGGGTCAAAGGATTCGATCTCCTCGATTTGATCTCCGAAGAAATGAATCCTGTAGGCATGGTCTGCATAGCTGGGAAAAATATCCACAACATCTCCCTTTACCCGGAAATTCCCATTCCTGAAATCCGCAGTGGTCCGGGAATAGAGGCTTTGCACCAGTAGATGCAGCAGTTTGGTTCGTGAGAGTAGTTGATCCTGATGAATCCGGATCACGTTCTTTTTGAATTCAATCGGGTTGCCTATGCCGTAAAGACAGGATACGGAGGCTACCACCAGTACATCCCGTCTTCCCGAAAGCAGGGAGGAGGTTGTGCTCAGGCGGAGCTTTTCAATATCCTCGTTTATGGAAAGGTCTTTCTCTATATACAGGCCTGAAGTGGGAATGTAGGCCTCTGGCTGGTAATAATCGTAATAAGACACGAAGTATTCTACGGCATTCTCCGGGAAAAACATCTTGAACTCTGAGTAAAGCTGGGCAGCGAGCGTCTTGTTATGTGCAAGCACAAGGGTTGGCCGCTGGACCTGCTGAATCACGTTGGCTACCGTAAAAGTTTTTCCGGAACCCGTAACTCCCAGCAGTGTCTGATACCGGTCTTCTTCTGCGATTCCCCGGCTTAGCTGTCCAATAGCCTCTGGCTGGTCACCCGTTGGGGTAAAGTCTGATACCACCTTGAATTTCATATCTCAAAATTACGAAAGCAGGGAGCCAATGGAAAATGGAAAAATTGAAATTCTATCGTTTGAGACTGAAATGCCCACGCACCTCCCTGTCTGAGGTATTTACAGCTCCCGGATCGGATTTATTCCAGAGGGCGGCAGGATGAATTGCCAGAGGTCATTGATGCCGTCTCCATTGGGGGTAAAGAACTTCGGAAATCCTTCCAGGGTAAGGTCAGGTTCCACCAGGATATCCGATATCCCACATCCCTTCTTGTCTCTAACATATACCCGGTAATTGTCTATGGGAAGGTTTGTAAAGCGGTTGCTGTCCTGGTAGGGGCCGTCAGGGTTGTCCAGAGCGAACTCATAATCGCCGATCCCACTGACTTCTACCTCTATGCTGATTACCCCGACTCCAAGTCGCACATCGGTTGCCTCGATGATCGCACGTTCGGATTGGGATACGGTGAATAGTTGCGAATTGGCGCACTCGAGAGTACCTGATATGGGGTCGGGAAATTCATCATAGATTTCAATACGGTATTCACCAGGTCCCGGTGGGACGAACTCGGGACCCTCTGCCAGGAGCTCTTCCCGGTTGGGATTAATGACCTGGAACCATCGATAGCCGTCCGCAGGATCGGTCACTCTAATTGTCGAGTCGCCGCCATTAGGGCAAATCCCCACGGATTCTGGAAAATTTAGCTCGGGAGTCAAGTCAATAAGGTTCCCCGCCACATCGAAGTAAGGACCGCACCCCACCGAAGTAAAAAAGGTAGTTTGTCTGCAATTTTGCGCTTCTCCTGCAGTGTTGCGGGGCGTTATAGTAATGAAATATTGTCGGTTAGGCTCAAAATTAATTATCCCTGTTTCCGTAATAAGTTCGTCGGTATTCGGATCCCTATCGTTGAAAACCGCGTTACTGAGTATATCGTTTTCAAAAGGAGAGGTTCCTATGGAGATCAGGTAGCTTTCTGCACCCTCTACTGCATTCCAGCTAATTATGGGAGAGAGCGGGACATCGAAGTCAAGGTCGGGAGGATAAATAATCGATCCACATTCCGGAAGTGTGTTCTCTGGCCCTGTGGTAAATTTGAAATCATTACACCCGGTGGCCAAGCCAAGATTGTTTTGGGGAATAATTCTGATATAAATTTCAGAGTTGGCAGGTAAATTGTCTCCTAAATAATCTGAAGGACTAATAGTTAAAGCATCTATAACTTCCGGATTAAGCAGCTCAGAACCCCCTTCAGTCAATCCGATAGAAACCAGGTATTCTTCGGCAAAAGAAGTGTATTGCCAACTGATGTCCGTTTGGATCGGGACATTTATTGCTCCGTTTGTTGGATTTAGTAGTTCTGAGCATCCGGGGACTGAGGGAAAGAAGTCGGTTCTAAAACTGTATTTGGCACAAAGTGTCGAGCTGTTGGTCAGGGTATTAAAAACATAAATTTCCACGTACACCGTACTGTTTTCCGGCAGCCCTTGAGGCGGGGTGAATCTGGTAGACTGGCCCGTTGACGTGCGGGGAGTGATTTCGGATCCTCCTTCGGTGGTGCCCAGCTGAATTAGATAAGCCGCTACTCCGACCACCTCGGTCCAGGAAATAGTTATATCCACTGGAACGGTCTGGCCTTCCCCCGGAAATTCAGGTTCCGGACAGGCCTGAGCCAACCCCTGGAACCCAATGAGGATAGGGAATAGTAACAATAGCAATTTTTTCAGCGTTTCCATAACCGCAGGAGGACAAATTACAAATTTATCCATCAAACCGCTGTTAACAAAGGTTGTAAGCCCCGATTATAGCGTTCAGAAGAAGGTGTTCAAAGACTAAAGGTCCCGTTTCCTCAACAGGGCATAGGACCAATACACAAATAGCCCGGTCCAGGCGAATACCAGCAGGAACTCATACCAATGCACATAATAGTCGAGTTCGAGTTGTTCCCCGATCTGATCTGCCACAGATTGCACGGCATTCAGGCGTGTAGCTGGTTCCTTGATCAATCGGGCCATGCTTTCCAGGGGAAGAAAACCCTTAATAATACCGGCGGTATCCCAGGAGACAAACTTCCATCCCAGGATCCCGAAAATGACCTGTTCCAAAATGCCCCAGATAATTAAAAAACCCAAAGCGAAGGCAGAACGCTTGACCAGGATTCCGAGAAATAGACAAAAACTGAAAAAACCGACCAATTTTGCAAAAAAGGCGAGCAGGAATTCGAGGTCCGAGAAGACGATTGATAATTCGTCGTAATCGGAATAAATCCCTCCCAAAATGAGGGAAACAACAAATACAAATAGCGTAGAAATTCCTGCAAATACGAGTACTGTCAAAAATTTGGAAGCGATGAATTCTTTTTTCGAAAGACCGTCAATGAGGTTCTGCTTGATGGTTTTGTTGGTGTATTCATTGGACATCATCGATACGATCACAATGGCCAGGAAAAGCTTGAAAATAGCCGCTACATAGGTGTTGAAATGCCAGATATAGGGAAAGTTGAAAATACCCTGTTCGGCCAGGTGGAACTGAATTGGGCCTATATCAAATTTTATAGCGGCAATCAGCGCTATGGATGTCAGCAATACGAAATACGAGATGATCAGAATGCGGCTGGAGCGGTTGTTCCAGAGTTTGATGTATTCTATTTGAAGAAGTCGTTTCATAGGCATGCTGGACACCTTACAGGGTACCCTGGTTGTTGGTAATGGTCAGGAATTGTTTTTCAAGGCTTTCCTTTCTCTTGACAAGATGAGACAGCACGATATTGTTCTTATAACAAAGCTGGTTGAGGTCTTCTGCCTCCATTGGGGCATTGAGATAGGCCGTCACCAGGCCATTTTCGGTATCGATCTGAGCAAAGCTTTCATGTTCCTCCAGGAATTTTAACAGTGCCTTTTCATCACCAGCCCTGAGTTCGAAGTATCCATGGCTTGCGAGCATCCCATCCACTGTCCCGTCATATAGGTTTTCACCCTTGCGCAGGATCACTACATGGGTACAAACTTTTTCCACCTCATCCAGGAGGTGGGAGGCCAGCAGTATTGTTGTGCCTTTAGCAGCGATCTCCTTGATGAGTTCCCTGATCTGGTGGATCCCCTGCGGGTCCAGCCCATTGGTAGGTTCGTCCAGAATGAGGATTTCAGGATCATTAAGCAGAGCCGATGCGATGGCCAGACGCTGTTTCATCCCCAGGGAATAGGTTTTGAAGTTGCTGTCCCTGCGATCCCACAACCCCACCATCCTTAATTTTTCCTCAATTCGGTCTTCAGGGACTTCCTTTATTTTTGATACCAGCTTCAGGTTTTGAACGGCCGACATATAAGGATAGAAATTGGGCCTTTCTATAATGGCCCCAACCTTTTTCAAAGCCTCATGCGTGCTGATATTCCCATCAAACCAGCCAAAAGAACCGGAGGTTTTGTTCACCACATTCAAGACAATTCCAAGCGTGGTGGATTTTCCGCTTCCATTTGGCCCCAGGATCCCATAGACATTGCCCTTTTCAATTGTAAAGGAAAGGTCCTTTACGGCGGTCAGATACCCAAATTTCTTGGTGAGGTTGTTAACGGTCAGTATTGGCTCCAAACAAGGTTAGTTTTAAAAGGTGTTTCTTTAGTTGACGATATAATCCGTAATTTGTTACAAGGAATCCCAAAAACCAAGGCAGATGTCCGAAGAGCGCCTGATGTCCAGGAAAAAACCAGCATTTCCGGTAATCCCGGCCCTGGATGCCTATTTGGAGGCATACAACCGGAAAATAGAGCTGCCTATTTTTTATGAGGATCTCCTCCGTTTTGCGGGTTCCGTGGTGGTGTATGATGCCAATGGGGAGGACACCCTTTGGGTGCGGGCCTATTATACGGATTCAGAGCGGGAGGAGATCGATCTTGCACTGAAAGGGGTATATTCCATTCTTCACTCAGATGGCAGCGACCGGATATTTCAGTACCTCAATGTGGATGCAGTTGACTACTGCACCTTCGGGAATTCAAAGCCTTTCAGAATCAAGATTCGTAATATCCTGAACGATAATTTTACGTATTTCTATGTAAAACAAACAGATGCCTCCCGTATTTACGGCCTGGAACTGGAGCATATGCTTTCGCCTTACCACCTGAATTTTCTGGTATTCAAAAATACATTGATAGAGGAACACATTGCAGGCATTCCCGGAGACGTCTTTATCAAGGACATGCTTCCTTCCTGTTCAGATCCAGAGAAGGCACAATTGGCCAAGGAATTTGTGAAGTTTAACGAACGCTGTATGATTCGGTTGCTGGGGGACATGCGTTCCTATAATTACGTGATTGTCCCGATGATCGATTTTGACCACGTGGTCTATCGCATCCGTGCGATTGACTTCGACCAGCAGAGTTTTGAGGGTAAGCTCCGTATCTACCGCCCCCAGTTTTTCAAGGAGAATCTGACCATGGTGGAATTGGTCACGGACAAACTCCTCCCTGATTCGGTAGACCAGTACAAAGTGGAAGAGCGGTCTATAGTCGCAAAACGCATCCTTAGTTCAGGGGAACGAATCCGAAAGCTTATTGACATCATCAAGACAGACCATATTTCACTTCCGGAACATATCGAACGACTCGGGAAGGAAATCTATGAGTTTACCTTTGATGTGCACTTCAAGAAATGCCAGAATATGGGGGAAATCCTCGCATGGTCGATTTCGTGCGTAGGAATTATCAGGATGTCAGTTTGAAACAGATCATTGATAAAAAAATAGATCTCTGACTTGGGATAAAGCAGTTATCTCTGAATTGATATTTTCGGATTTGCCGTGACCTGGAAATTTCTAATTCGCTGGCCAGCTCTTATAGTTATGCGATTCTATGTTTAAGGATTAATTTCCGACCGGGATCAAAGTGGTTTCTTTCCTGAAATCTGAACGCCGGATCACAGCGGTTTGTATAAACTGTAAAACTTCCAGAAGTCTTTCATTCATTGGTGTGACAGCGATTTCATGTCCGGCGCCTTCCTGACTGACAAGGTAATAGAGATAGTCCTTTTTTGAGAATACTCTGGCGAGGTAATTAGATCCGAAGAACCCTTTATTGAATAATTGCCTTTTATTGTAAGGCACCGTTTTATCAGCAGTACCGTGGAAAAAAAGGGTGGGGGCGGGGGATATCTCATAAGAAGGTTTCCCTGAAGTGCTGAAAATGGCACCAGCAAAAGAAACCACCCCACTATACTGAAATCCCTCAGGCAATGATTGTGAAAGGGTGTGTTTATTCCGTTTGTACCAATCCGCATGCAGGCTGGTAATAGCTCCGGCGCTGGAACCGGAAACAATGATTGTTTTGGGATCGATCCGTAACTCATCCGCTTTGGAAATCAAAAAACCCGTTGCCTGGTAGAGGT
>JARRLI010000125.1:0-4625 GCA_037387145.1 Robiginitalea sp.
TATCTATCAGGCAAAGCAGCTGAGGCTGGTCATTTGCAGCAAAGATCTGCGCCCCCTTGGCCTTATTGACCTTTATGATTTCAACCCAAGACATCGCCGTGCCGGAGTCGGTATCGTGATTTCAGAACCAGAGGACCGGGACCAGGGGTATGGTGGTGAGTCTCTCAGCTTGTTATGCGAGTATGCCAGGGAGGTATTGCAGATGCATCAGGTGTATGCAAGCGTTGCCGAATCTAATACGCGGAGCAGGCATTTGTTTGAAAAACTGGGATTCCTCAAAACCGGAGTGCGCAAGGATTGGCTGCGCGTATCCGGGGGATTCCAGGATGTATTGTTTTATCAAAAGATCTTGAAAGATGTACATTAAAAGGATTCTTTTAATTATTGTATTTATTGGGTTACTCCTGGGGGGCTTGTTTGCCTTCATGGTTTACAGGAGCTTTTTATCACCAAACACGGCTTTTCAGGATGAGGTTGCTTATGTGCATGTACCTTCCGATGCTGGATATGCTGAATTGAAACATCAACTGGGCCCGTTGCTGGAGGATCTCGATTCCTTTGAAGCGGTTGCCAGGCGCAAGCGCTATCTCAGCAATATTAAAGCTGGGAGATTTCCCATTAAAAAGGGGATGAACAATAATGAGATTGTCAACTCCCTGAGGAGTGCAAATACGCCGGTAAGGGTTTCCTTTAATAATCAGGAATCGCCTGCCCTGCTTGCCGGCCGTATAGCTGATCAACTGGAAGCAGATAGCCTGGAGCTCTATAATGCCATGATCGATAAATCCTTCCTCAAAGAGCAGGGGTGGAATTCAGATCAGGCTATAATGCCTTATTTACCAAATAGTTATGAGTTCTATTGGAATACTTCCCCGTTAGAATTCAGGGATCGTATGCTAAGGGAATACCATAAATTTTGGACGGAAGACCGTGTGAGTAAGGCAGATAGCCAGGGATTGTCTCCTGAAGAGGTCATGGCGCTTGCAGCCATAGTCCATAAGGAAACCTCCCAGGTGGAAGAACGCCCACGTGTGGCTGGGGTGTATCTGAATCGTTTGAAGAGAGGGATGCTCCTGCAAGCGGATCCAACGGTAATATTTGCAATAAAAAAGGCAAGTGGCAACTACGACACCATTATAAAACGCGTACTTTACCGTGACCTGGAAGTAGACTCCCCTTTTAATACCTATAAATATTCAGGTGTGCCTCCGGGACTTATTGCCATGCCTGATATATCGGCAATAAAAGCTGTCCTAAACCCTGAACAACACAATTATCTGTATTTTGTGGTCGACATGGAAAATTTTGGATATCATATCTTTTCTGAGACCCTTGAGCAACATAACCGGAATAAAGCTCATTACGTCCGCTGGTTAAATGCGCAAAAAATCCGACGATAGTCTACTTTGTAGGTAAATTCTGCAATTCAGCCATGATTTTGGCCATTTTAGGAAAATCTTGAGATTTCCACTTCTGCCTGATCGTATCTTTGACCCTGAGAACAGTAAGCAGTGCACTCATGCACATATGGCTTACCAAGATACTAGTATGAAAAGAAAGATGCGACATTTCAGTCCGTTGATCATGGTCCTGGTTTTAGTGAGTTTCATTTCAGGATCTCCTGACCGGAAACAAGTCCGGGTTCCGGAATCGCTTGTGGTCAATGACAGCCTTCCGGCCATTTATCCCGCCTTTTTGTATTCGGTAGAACCATCCCACTTTCAGCCGCCCTTTCTGGGAACTTCGGTAATTGGGTTCAGGGAAGCGCTTGCTTTTAAGGAATCTCGTGGGAATTATTTTATCACTAATTCACTAGGCTATCTGGGTAAATACCAATTTGGTATCGGAACCCTCCAATTGATGGGTGTCTATAACGCCACCAAATTTCTTAAGAACCCTGAACTGCAGGAGCAGGTATTTGTAACTAACCTTGCCAGGAACAAATGGATCCTTAGAAGAGATATACCGAGATTTGTAGGAAAAAAGATCAATGGTGTTGAAGTCACCGAATCAGGGATACTCGCTGCGGCACACCTGGCAGGCCCCGGGAATGTAAAAAGATTTCTGCGTTCTGGAGGAACCCTGGATGTGGCTGATTTATTCGGGACTACGATTACTCAGTATATGGGAAAGTTCAAAGGGTACGACACTTCCTCTATACTTCCAAAAAGAAACCCAAGGGTCCTTTAGCCAGCTATTCATCTTGCCATTAAGGCAAATATAGCTGGTCTTTTATGGAGGTCCACCGTAACCCCGCCCCACTCGGATATTTGCATGGTGCGGATCCATTCGGTTTTCAGGGTAAGGTCCGCGGCAACACAGAGATAAGTATCTCCCTTAAGGGTTCGGATCAACTCTTCCATAAGTTTGTTGTTCCGATAGGGTGTCTCCATAAACAATTGGGTCTGCCCCAGTTCCCGGGATTTTTTCTCCAACTCCCGGATAGATTTCTTCCGTTCCCTGGTATCAATAGGCAGATACCCGTTAAAGGCGAACTGTTGCCCGTTTAAACCACTTGACATTAAAGCGAGGATGATGGAAGAAGGGCCTACCAGTGGAACGACCCTTATTCCTTTTTCATGCGCCAGTCTCACCAGTATAGCTCCGGGATCGGCAATACCCGGACAACCTGCTTCGGAGAGAATTCCCACGGGATATCCTTCCAGACAGGGTTGAAGCAACTTAGGAACTTCCTGGTCCTCGGTGTATTTGTTGAGCAGATTAATATGTAGTTGTGCCTGGCCTTTTCTGGGAGTTATCTTCTTTATAAATCGTCGGGCGGTTTTTTCATTCTCCACAACATAATGGTCGATAACTTCAACAGCTTGTTTTATAGTAAGGGGGAGCACTTCCAGTGGTTCTGTTTCTCCCAGGGTAGTCGGAATCAGATAGAGTTTTCCAATTTCTGAAGGCGATGAATCCATAGTTAGAAATTAGCCCAAGAGGGACGTCAAAAGCTGATCTGTCGCCTGATCGATCATCTGGTATACCTTCATAAAACCTTGAGATCCACCGTAATAGGGGTCCGGTACTTCAGCTTCAGGCATGCCTGTGAATCCCAACAATAAAAAGACCTTTTTCAGATCTGCGGTATTTCTGGCCAGTCGCTTCAAATGTGAAAGATTCTCCTGGTCCATTGCGAAAATATAATCAAAATTGTCAAAATCCTCTCTGGAGAATCGCCTGCATCGCTGCCGGCTGATATCGATCCCATGTCTGGCTGCAACCTCAACGGATCTCGGATCAGGCGGGTTTCCTGTATGATATCCGGCAGTGCCTGCTGAATCCACAATGATTTCTGAAGAAGTACTCTTGGAAGCCAGAATTCCCTCTGCCAGCGGAGACCGGCATATATTCCCCAGGCAGACCATAAGCACCTTAACTGGCATGACCGGTTATGAAAATTTCTTGTTTAGGTCCTCTATGTACTTGCGGAATTGTTTATCTGTTTCCGCCAGATTATCTACCGTTTTACAGGCGTGGAGCACAGTGGCGTGGTCCCGTTTCCCGATCTGGGAACCGATACTGGCAAGGGAGGCCTTGGTATATTTTTTTGCAAAGAACATCGCCAGCTGCCTAGCCTGAACAATATGACGTTTCCTCGTTTTGGACTGAAGTGTGGACACATCCATCTCAAAGTAATCAGAGACTACTTTTTGTATGTAATCGATAGATACTTCCCTTTTGGTGTTTTTGACAAATTTCTCGACTACTTTCTGGGCGAGTTCGATGGTCACCTCCTTTTTGTTGAATGATGACTGGGCGATCAGGGAAATAATGGCACCTTCGAGCTCCCTGATATTCGTCTTAATGTTCTTGGCGACATATTCGATAATATCCTCAGGCATTTCAACCCCATCCCGGTAGAGTTTGTTCTTAAGGATGGAGATGCGGGTTTCGTAGTCTGGATTTTGCAGCTCTGCGGACAACCCCCATTTAAATCGGGACAGAAGCCTTTGTTCGATATCCTGCATATCAACAGGAGCCTTATCAGAGGTAAGGATTACCTGCTTGCCGTTTTGATGCAGGTGGTTGAATATATGGAAGAATACGTCCTGCGTGCCTGATTTACCGGAGAAAAACTGAACGTCGTCAATGATCAGCACGTCGATCAGCTGATAGAAATGGATGAAATCGTTGCGCGTATTCTTCTTAACTGACTCGATGTACTGCTGGGTAAATTTTTCTGCCGAAATATAGAGTACGGTTCTATCGGGGTATTTATCCTTAATCTCCACTCCGATTGCATGGGCCAGGTGGGTTTTTCCAAGACCAACCCCGCCAAAAATTAGGAGTGGATTGAAAGAAGTCCCTCCTGGTTTATTGGCAACGGCCATCCCGGCAGATCTTGCAAGCCGGTTGGAGTCTCCTTCCAGAAAATTTTCAAAGTTATAATTCGGGTTGAGCTGGGACTCTATTTTTATATTTCGTATACCGGGTATAACAAAAGGATTCTTGAGCTGTGGATTCTTGGATTTTATGGGAACATCCATTTCCTGAGGCATCATTTGTCCGCGATTGGCACTTGGGATCTTTTCTGTGAACGGTTCCCTGTTCCCATAGGTGTTCTCCATTTTTATCACATAGACTAACTTGGCACCTTCACCCAGTTCACGGGTAAGGGC
>JARRLI010000126.1:0-10743 GCA_037387145.1 Robiginitalea sp.
AACGCGGATATCCAGGTGACTTTCGGCATAGGAGAGGCTGTCTTTGTCTGAGTCTATCAGGGTGATATCCTGAGATTCGTACGAAAGTAATTTTGCAAGATGAAATCCTACCTCTCCTGCCCCGGCGATGATAATTTTCATTCAGTAGCGCATTGGTACGGGCAACACTGGCCGTAGGCCTTCGAAAATTTGTGCGGTCGTGGCCCGGTGGCAGCCCGATTAACGGACTACGAAGCAAAACTACGTATTTTATATTTCCCGATTACCCAGTTAAGCACCCGAAATTTGCTGATAGGAAAACACTTACTTACCCGAGGTCACAGCTAATGTCCTATCTTTGCGGACTAATCCAGATTTCATGGGCAAAGGGGTCGTACCATATAAAGATTCCGAACTCAACAAAAAAGAACAGGTCCGGAGTATGTTTGATACTATTTCCGGCAAATACGACGGGCTCAACCGTCTTATTACCTTCGGCACCGACACGTTCTGGAGAAAAAGGTTGATCCGCCTTGTGAGCGCACACCAACCAGAAACCGTTCTCGATATTGCCACAGGGACCGGAGATCTCGCACTGGCCTTCGCTGCTACCCCTGCAAAGAAGATTATAGGGCTGGATATTTCACCTGGCATGCTCGAGGTAGGTCGAAAGAAAGTGATTCGGAAGGATCTTCAGCATAAAATCAGTATGGTACTCGGAGACAGTGAAGCCCTGGAGTTTGCGGACGGCAGTTTTGATGCAGTTACCGTGGCATTCGGAGTACGTAATTTTGAGGATCTTGAAAAGGGGCTTTCCGAAATCTACCGGGTACTAAAACCAGGCGGTATTCTGGCCATTCTGGAAACCTCAGTGCCCGAAAAACAACCTTTTAAATGGGGATACGGCCTCCACAGCAGGTATGTCCTCCCGTTTTTCGGCAAACTGTTTTCGAGCCAGGGAACCGCTTATTCTTATTTGTCGGAATCCGCTGCCGCCTTTCCCTATGGGCATGCATTCAACAATATTTTGGGGAAAATTGGGTTTATAGGTATGAAACACGAGCCCCAAACCTTTGGGGTGGCTACAATCTATACTGCCACAAAATAACGTATGAGACAGATCTGGTTGCTTTTAATCGCCCTGACCCTGGGTCATCCGGCACTGGCTCAATTCAAAGAAAAGCCCATTCTCAATCTGCAGAATGAGGATACAAAACTTCTGAACTGGGGATACTTTCTGGGATTTAACCAGTACGGGTTCAAATTCGAATATAAAAATGACCTCCCGGATGTCCTGGTAAGTGAATCCATCGGATTCAATGTTGGGCTCATAGGAGAAATGCGACTGAATGAATTCCTGGATCTGCGGTTCGAGCCCGGTCTGTTCTATTCCAAAAGAGAGTTGGGTTTCCCGGGTTTCACTTCCGAAAATGAAGCTATTCGCGATGTCCAGTCCACCTATATCAGTTTTCCTCTTTTATTGAAGGTAAGCGCCCGCCGGATGGGGAACTGGAAACCCTTTATTATTGGGGGAGCAGGAATGGCTGTGAATCTCGGCAGCAATGAGGATTCGCCAGATGACAACAGCAGTGCAACCTTCCGGATGAAACGACAGGTGTTCAACTATGAGCTTGGATTCGGTTTAGATTTCTATCTGGAGTACTTCAAATTTTCCCCTTCTATCCGTGGGGTATTTGCCATTAATGATGAACTGGTGCGGGACGCCGACCCAAACAGCCCCTGGACCGGGAATATAGATTCCATGAAAACTCGTGGGATATTTGTAAACTTTACCTTTGAATAGGCTTAAGGCGTACCCCGGCGAAGTTCGTAGAGCACAATGGCCGTAGCCGTACCCACATTGAGGCTTTCCGCCCCATGAGCGGCCTGGGAAGGTATCGACAGGAGTCGCTGCAGTTGATTTCGAACCCCGGAAGAAATACCGTGGGATTCACTTCCCATAACGATAATTCCCTCCTCGGGAAACACGAATTCCTTCAAAGGCTCACCCTCCATACTAGCCCCGAAAAGGGGCATTCCGCTTTGGCTGAGAACTTCCTCCAGTGGCGCGTAATGAACCTGCACCCGGGAAATGGATCCCATGGTCGCCATGAGCACCTTTGGATTGTAACAGTCCACAGTATCCGGGGAACACAGGATATGTCGAATACCAAACCAGTCACAAAGCCGGATGATAGTACCCAAGTTCCCGGGATCACTTACCCCGTCCAGGGCCAGTAACCAATCCGAAAATTGAGGGGGAGTCTGGGAAGGGATCGGAAATACCCCCAATACTTTGTTGGGCTGTACCAGGGTGCTTACCCGGTTCAATTCGGACTCAGAAATAGGATGAGCACCTGGAAAACCGGCCATTTCTTCCGTACTGTAGAGGTGCCTGGGGTCACATCCTGCCTTGAGAAGATCCCCAACAAATTTGACCCCTTCGGCAAGAAATAGGCCGTGCTGGTTGCGGTACTTTTTTTGATGCAGACTTTTTATAAATTTCAATTGACTTTTGGCAACCATTCAAATAATGTAATTTTGGCTCGTATGAAGGTCCGCTGGCATGTTCTGAACCTTCCCGCTAAAATAGGATTATTCTTGGTGGGGCTCACTTTTTTCTCCTGCAATGTGCTGAAACGGGTGGAGTCTGACGAGCTTCTGCTTACAGGCTATGATATCTATGCAGACAGTACAGCTGTAGGTGGGGAAACCATTAACAGCTTTGTAGCCCAAAAGCCCAATCGCAAAGTACTTGGGATTCCCCTGAAGCTGCATCTCTACAATCTCGCCAAGCCCAATCCAGATTCTTCCTATCAGGACTGGTTGTACCGGAAAGACGGACGGTATGATCGGCTGGCTGCCCTTCTATCCGAAAAACAGGTGGAGCGACTTGGGGAATCCTTTTTTGTCTCGGGTCTGAGCAACGGACTTAAACGCGCAGGGGAGCCTCCCATGGTAGTTGACAGCAGTCTGATGAATAAGACCCTTTCACGACTAAGGGCGTACTATAACACAAAGGGGTATTTTAACAATACAGGCAGTTTCCAGGTCGACTCTGTCGGGAATCAACGGGTTGTTGCCCGGTATGATATACAACTCGGCAAACCGTACTTTGTCGATACGCTGACCAATGATTTTGCCTCTCCTGCTGTGGATTCACTCTACACCTTACACCGGGATGAATCGCAGGTTAAACAAGGAGATCAGTTCGACCTGGATAAATTTACTTCGGAACGGGAGCGGCTAACTGAAATCTTCACAATCGATTCTGTCAATATCTTTTCAGACTATACATTCACCGATACGCCGGAACAGCTCGAATCAGTTAAGGAAGGGGACTTTACGATCTTCTACAAAGGACGCCTGAGATATAAACCCAAGGCGCTTACCAGCGCAGTCTTCCTCGGGAAAGGGAACATTTACCGGGACATCGATCGAATACGGACATACCGCCAGATCAATAACCTGAATACCTTCCGGTATCCAAATATCGAGTTTGTAGATGAGGGGGATGACCGGCTTACAGCCAATATCTATTTATCCCCCAGGCCGAGGAACTCCCTGAGCCTTGATCTGGATATTACCCATTCCAATATACAGCGTATCGGGATAGGGCTGGGTGCCTCTCTAATAAAACGGAATGTATTCGGTGGAGCCGAAACCATTAGCCTGACAGGACGGGGAAGTTTTGGGTTACTGAGCGATGAATCGCTGCCCGAAGATTTTTTCACGGAGATTTCCGCAGATATCAACCTGGTATTTCCGCGGATCTGGTTTTTTCCTTTTGTGAATACAAAAAAGTTGATCCCGAACTACATGCTGCCGCAATCACGGATTTCTGTGGGTACTAGTTTTCAAAAAAACATCGGTCTGGACAAACAGACCCTGAACTCATTGCTTTCATATACCTGGTCTCCGAATAATTTCAAGCGGAATATTTTCGAGTTACTCAATATTGAATACGTACGGAATCTGGATCCTGAAAATTTCTTTAACGTCTACCAGGGCACCTATGATCGATTGAATGATATTGCGAAGGACTTCCAGGATGACCCGGACCTGGAAGATTTCTACGAGCCTACCGGAAACCCCGACGATCCCCTTCGGTTGATTATCCCGGATGGAACCACAGGTTTCACGGAAACAGTGCTCGAAGGAGGGCTGGTCCCTGAAGATTCAGAAACCTATGAGGATGTATTCCTGATCGAGGAACGGAGAATCCGCCTTACGGAGAATAACCTGATCTTTGCGGCCAACTTCAGTTATACTACCAATAATAAAGCGGATATCAATGACAATGGTTTCCACCAATTCAGGTTTCGGGTGGAAAGTGCCGGCAACCTGCTTTCCGCCCTTGACTGGGCCATCCCCTTCGATCAAAACGAGAACGGGCAAAACCTCGTATTCGGAGTACCGTATTCGGAGTACATCAAAACCGAGGTGGAATATATAAAGCACTGGGATTTACTGGAGAGCAGGGTACTTGCCTTCCGTTCCTTTGCAGGGATCGCAATCCCCTTTGGCAATTCTACCAGTGTTCCCTTTGTGCGGAGTTATTTTGCGGGAGGTTCCAACGACAACCGCGGATGGTTTCCCTATTCACTCGGACCGGGGGCTTCAGATAACCTCAATGACTTCAACGAAGCGAATTTCAAGCTCGCCTTTAACCTGGAATACCGCTTCCCGCTATTCGGGGACTTAAGGGGAGCTTTTTTTGCCGATGTCGGGAACATCTGGAATATCTGGGACCAGACCAACATCCCTAAGGCTACGTTTTCCGGTTTTGAATCCCTGAAAGATATTGCGGTGGGGTCAGGCTTCGGGTTACGCTATGATTTTTCATTTTTTGTATTCCGGGCAGACCTTGGTTTCAAGACCTATAATCCTGCAAGGATTCCCACGGAGCGATGGTTCAGCGAATACAACTTTGCAAATTCCATCCTGCAGATTGGTATCAATTATCCTTTTTAACGGGGATTATTTATTACTTTTGCCACATCCTTTAACCAACAATCTAAGACCTCAGCTATGTCCCATTCGATCAAACCCGGTGTTGCCACCGGGGATGAAATCCAGGAAATCTTCAAATACGCCAAAAAACACGCATTCGCGCTGCCTGCTGTCAACGTGATCGGTTCAGACAGCATCAATGCCGTCCTGGAGACGGCAGCCTCCCTCAAAGCACCCGTGATCGTTCAATTCTCGAACGGGGGCGCACAATTCAATGCGGGGAAGGGCTTGTCCAATGAAGGGCAGCAGGCAGCAATACTCGGAGGTATTGCCGGGGCAAGACACGTCCATCAGCTCGCGGAGGCATATGGGGCCACGGTAATCCTTCATACGGATCACTGTGCCAAAAAATTATTGCCCTGGATTGACGGCTTGCTCGATGCGAGCGAAGCCCACTACAAAACACATGGCAAATCACTATTCAGTTCCCATATGATAGATCTCTCCGAAGAACCAATTGAGGAGAATATTGAGATCTGCAAGGGATATCTCGAACGGATGAGCAAGATGGATATGACCCTGGAGATCGAACTGGGGATTACCGGCGGTGAAGAAGACGGTGTTGACAAGACCGATGTAGACGACTCCAAGCTCTATACCCAGCCGGAAGAAGTCGCCTTTGCGTATGAGGAATTATCCAAGATTAGTCACCGCTTTACCATTGCCGCAGCCTTTGGTAATGTCCACGGCGTCTACAAACCCGGCAATGTCAAGCTCACCCCAAAAATCCTAAGAAATTCACAGGAGTACATCAGTGAGCATTACAACCTGGGGCCGAATCATATTGATTTTGTATTCCATGGCGGATCCGGATCCACCCTGGAAGAAATCCGCGAGGCCATCGGGTATGGGGTGATCAAAATGAATATTGACACGGATCTTCAATACGCCTTTATGTCTGGAGTCCGGGATTACATGCATGAGAAAAGTGACTATCTTCAGGCACAGATCGGAAATCCGGATGGACCGGACCAGCCCAACAAGAAATTCTATGACCCAAGGATTTGGTTGCGGGAAGGTGAGAAAAGCTTTGTCAACCGGTTAACCCAGGCTTTTGAAGACCTCAATAATATAAACACCTTATAATTGGATCAGTCCCACCAAACTCAAAAAGACGAAGATATGTCATCCTGGTTTCGAAGAAAAGAAAAGGGAATACAGACCACCACGGAGGTCTGAAGAGCTCGCCCAGAATTTCTGGGTAAGCCCCGAAGACGATTACCATGTGCGGATCGGGAGTAGAGAATACTTTCACATTCTGTTTGACGATAATGAGTTCAAGGAGCTGGACACCAATCTAAGTTCAAAGGACCCGCTGAAGTTTGTCGACACCAAAAAATATTCCGACAGGCTTAAGAGCGCCAAAGAGCGAACGGGTTTAAAGGATGCCGTGCGTACAGCGGTTGGGAAATCAATGGGGAAAGAACTGGTTATAGCCTGTATGGACTTCAGGTTTATTGGCGGGTCCATGGGCAGTGTTGTAGGGGAAAAAATAGCACGGGGCATCAACTACTCCATCAAAAAGAAATTGCCCTTCCTAATGATATCAAAATCCGGTGGAGCCCGAATGATGGAGGCAGCCCTCTCCCTGATGCAGCTTGCAAAAACCTCCTCCATGCTCGCTCAGCTGGCAGAAGCCAAACTGCCTTATATCTCACTTTGTACGGACCCTACCACAGGGGGAACGACGGCCTCCTATGCCATGCTTGGGGACATCAATATTGGGGAGCCCGGGGCATTGATCGGCTTTGCAGGCCCGCGGGTGGTCAAGGAAGCGACGGGCAAGGACCTTCCTCCCGGATTCCAGACTTCAGAATTTGTCCTGGAACACGGTTTTCTCGATTTCATTGTACACCGGAGGGACCTGAAACAAACCATCAACCTTTACCTGGACCTGATACAGAACGAGCCTGTCCGAAAGGCACAATAAACAAGACTAAACAAAGAAAGCTCCGGGCAGTTCGTCCGGAGCTTTCTTTTTGAAGGATCCCAGGATTGATCACCGTTGAAACCTCCTCAGCGGTATGGTCTCGGTGGATCCATCCGGATTGGTAAGTTCTCCAAAGGCATCACAGGTTCCGTCACCGAAATCGAGCTCCACCCTAAGGTTGTTCCGGCTGACCACTAATTCCCCACTCACAAGAAACCGGCAAGAAAGCTCCCTTCTCAGTGGACTGATCGTCGAGCGGTTCAGCACAACGCCGTTGCGCCGGATAAGGGTTTGAGTACCTGAGATCAGAAATACGTTATCTCCCCAGAAACCACTCCCGTATCCTTCGACCCATTCGCGGGTACGGTTTCCTTCCCAGGAAGCAGTTTCCCCATCAGGCCATGCAACCTGGAAGGCTGATGCCACCTCGGACTGGGGATTTCCGTTCTCATTGGAACGCACCCGAAGCATTTCAGCGCCTCCTTCCACCTCAATGTCATTAAAGGTGAACTCCTTCAGGTCCAGAGAGAGGGTCTTGGAGGCCATTTCCATGTCGGCAGAAAAACGAAGTATAATCACACCACTGATACGATTGCCATTTGGGGTCTCGCAACCAGCGCCAAAATCAATACTTTTCTCCACCATCCCAGTTGTGCGAACCGTGGTAATGGTAACGCATTGCGGGATGAATCCTGAAACTGGATTTCCCTTACCGCTTGCTGCGAGCTCTTCCATGGCGTAGACATCTTCTGCGATGCCAAGTACTTCCTCGGATATCCATTCAGTCTCATCAGCCTGTTGAAGCGCGATAAGTTCGATTACCTCCAGGGATTCGGTTTCCTGCAAGGAGGAATCATCGTCCTTCTCGCAGGAACTCATCCAGGTTACGGCTGCCAGCAGGCTGGCCATCAGCATACCTTTCAATCTTGAATTTTTCATAACAATAATTTTTTGGTTATGATTTTTTGACGCCTGTATTCTAAAAAGGTTTAAAGTCCCTAAATTATATTCGACAACCGGAGCCCATTGTGAAATAAATACTATCTTTGCACCCTGATTGAAAACCAATCGGATACATAAAAATCATTTACACAAATATTGGAATGTATTTAGCAGCAGAGAAAAAAGCCGAGATTTTTAAAAAACACGGAGGTTCAGGGACCAATACAGGTTCTGCAGAAGGTCAGATCGCGTTGTTCACCTACAGGATCAACCACCTGACAAAGCACCTCAAGAAAAACCAAAAGGATTTCAATACCGAACGCTCCCTGGTGAAGCTGGTAGGTAAACGAAGAAGCCTGCTGGACTACCTTAAAAAGAAGGATATTGAGAGATACCGCAGCCTTATTAAGGAACTGAACATTCGTAAATAAAGAATACAGGGGGGCATGTCCCCCCTGTTTCAATTTGGCCCGGATTATTTCCTGGCTACCTAAAGCCTTAGCCAATAAGGCCTCATAAAAAGCTTACTTCCGGTTTTTCATTGGTCGACCTACACAACAACACAACACAGACCGTCCGGCGAGGCGGTAGACCATTGTTTAACAACCCTGTAAATTGACAGGATTTAATTTCATTTTATGATTCCAAAAGCATTTCGAGAGGTTATCGACCTCGGTGATGGTAGGGAGATCTCTATCGAAACCGGTAAACTAGCCAAACAGGCCCACGGCTCCGTAGTAGTGCAATCAGGCAATTGCATGTTGCTATGTACGGTCGTTTCCAATTACAAAGCAAGTGATGTAGATTTCTTGCCATTAACCGTAGACTATCGTGAAAAATTTGCGGCGTCCGGACGTTATCCCGGAGGCTTCTTTAAGAGGGAGGCCCGTCCAAGCACGGGAGAAATCCTGACGATGCGCCTGGTAGACCGGGTACTGCGACCACTATTCCCAAAAGATTATCACGCAGAGACCCAGGTGATGATCCAATTGATGTCTCATGATCCGGATGTCATGCCCGACGCCATGGCTGGCCTGGCTGCTTCCGCAGCTATTCAACTTTCGGACTTTCCGTTTGAATGTCCTATTTCGGAAGTTCGGGTCGGACGTGTAGAAGGAGAGCTAATCATCAACCCCACCAGAGCACAGCTGGGAGAATCGGATATCGACATGATGATCGGTGCTTCCGAAGATTCCGTAATGATGGTGGAAGGCGAGATGGGGGAAATTTCTGAAGAAGAAATGGTGGAAGCCATCCGTTTTGCCCACGAGGCTATCAAAGTTCAGATCGCTGCGCAGAATCGCCTGGCAGACGCTGCCGGAAGGAAAGAAGTACGGGAGTATGATACAGAAGCTGAAGATGCCGATCTGGCAACCAAGGTCCGTGAAATGGCATATGATAAGCTCTATGCTATTGCCAAGGCTGGTTCTTCAAAGCAGGAGCGTAGTGAAGCCTTTTCTGCAGTTAAGGAAGAAATCATGGCTTCATTTGCCGAAGAAGAAAAGGAGGAGCTGGGTGAACTGATAGTGAAGTACTTCTACAAGGCTGAAAAAGAAGCCATTCGAAACCTGATTCTGGATGAAGGCATCCGGCTGGACGGTCGAAAGACCGACGAGATCCGACCTATCTGGTGTGAAGTGGAATACCTTCCATCAACGCATGGTTCGGCTGTCTTTACCAGGGGAGAAACACAGGCGCTGGCCACCGTAACACTGGGTACTTCCAGGGAGGCAAACATTATTGACATGCCTTCATTCGAAGGGGAAGAAACCTTTTACCTGCACTATAATTTCCCTCCATTCTGTACAGGGGAAGCGCGTCCCATACGCGGAACTTCCCGTAGGGAAATCGGCCATGGGAACCTCGCTCAGCGGGCTCTTAAAGGAATGATCCCTGATGACTGGCCCTATACCATCCGAATAGTATCGGAGGTATTGGAAAGCAACGGTTCTTCCTCTATGGCTACGGTTTGTGCTGGTACCATGGCACTCATGGATGCCGGAGTTACTATAATTAAGCCTGTATCGGGAATTGCCATGGGGCTTATTACCGATACTGATACCGGAAAACATGCGGTTCTTTCTGATATTCTCGGAGATGAGGATCACCTGGGCGATATGGATTTCAAGGTAACCGGTACTGAAGACGGGATTACAGCCTGTCAGATGGACATTAAGGTTAAAGGACTCCCCTATGAGATCCTTATCCAGGCGTTGCAACAGGCCAAAGCTGGCAGGATACACATCCTTGAAAAACTGACCGATACCATTCCAGCTCCGAATACAGAAGTTAAACCTCATGCCCCCAAAATGGTCAACGCTGTCATTCCGAATGAGTATATCGGAGCTTTGATAGGACCTGGTGGTAAGGTCATACAGGAATTGCAGAAGGAAACCGGTACTACTATAGTGATCAATGAAGATCCCGTTACCGGGGAAGGCCTGGTGGAAATCCTGGGAACAGACCAGAATGGTATAGACACCGTCCTGGCCAAGATCGATTCCATCACTTTCAAGCCTGAGGAAGGAAGCGTCTATGAAGTTAAGGTAATCAAGATCCTGGATTTTGGTGCTGTCGTAGAATATGTGGAGGCACCCGGGAACGAGGTACTGCTCCATATTTCTGAACTTGCATGGGAACGTACTGATAAAGTGACCGATGTAGTGAATATGGATGACGTCTTCGACATTCGATATTTGGGAACTGATCCCCGTACGAGAAAGGATAAGGTTTCCCGCAGGGCACTGATGCCGAAACCGGAGGGATACCAGGAACGCCCTCCCAGAAGAAGAGATGGAGGAGGCGGTAATCGCGACCGTAACCAGCGGAGGCCGCATCGTTCACGCTCCTGATCCTGGAAGGATTAAGCAAAAACCCCT
>JARRLI010000126.1:10768-15326 GCA_037387145.1 Robiginitalea sp.
GTGTAACATTTTCGTAAATCCTACGTATAAATAAACGCAGTACCCAAACTACTGGAACTTTAACTAAGGAAAGATCGATGAGACAGCTAAAGATTACAAAACAGGTAACAAACCGGGAAACGGCTTCCCTGGACAAGTACCTTCAGGAAATCGGCAAGGTAGATCTAATCACTGCCGATGAAGAGGTAGAACTGGCACAAAGGATCAAAGCTGGTGATCAGGGAGCATTGGAAAAACTTACCAAAGCAAATTTGCGTTTTGTGGTGTCGGTTGCCAAGCAATATCAGAATCAGGGCCTCACCCTGCCTGATTTGATCAACGAGGGAAACCTGGGTCTGATCAAGGCCGCCCAGCGATTCGATGAAACCCGTGGTTTTAAATTCATTTCCTACGCTGTATGGTGGATTCGTCAGTCCATTCTCCAGGCTTTGGCCGAGCAGTCCAGGATTGTTCGCCTGCCGTTGAATAAAATCGGATCCATTAACAAGATCAATAAAACATTTGCCTATCTGGAGCAAGCACATGAGCGGATGCCTTCTGCAGAGGAAATTGCCCAGGAACTGGACATGACCGTGGAGGATGTCAAGCAGTCACTCAAAAATTCAGGAAGGCATGTCTCTATGGATGCTCCCCTGATAGATGGTGAAGATTCCAACTTGTACGATGTTCTTCGAAGCGGAGAGTCTCCGAATCCGGACAAGGACCTGCTGCATGAATCACTGCGTACGGAAATAGAGCGCGCCCTGGAGACCCTAACTCCTAGGGAAGCGGATGTGATACGCCTGTATTTCGGACTCGCAGGGCAACACTCAATGACCCTTGAAGAAATAGGCGAAACCTTCGACCTTACCCGCGAACGCGTTAGGCAAATCAAGGAAAAGGCGATTCGCAGGTTGAAGCATACCTCCAGGAGCAAAATACTGAAAACGTATCTTGGATAGGCACTAAGGGAGGAATGTTAAATATATCTTATATTGGAAAATTGGTATAAAGTTTGTACCTTGTTGACCAACAGCAGTTATCATGACTGTTCGTTTTTTGATTGATGAATAAACTCCGGCTGATTACCGGAGTTTTTTCATTTACAGACAGTCTGCGTACCTTTATCTTATCCTAATACCTAATCAAAATGCGTTCTGCCAAAATTGCACCTTCTCTCCTTTCAGCTGACTTCGGAAATCTTCAACGGGATGTGGAGATGGTTGATGAAAGCCAGGCAACCTGGCATCATATCGACGTAATGGACGGGGTCTTTGTTCCCAATATTTCCTATGGCATGCCTGTTATAAAAGCTATCCGAAAACATGCTAAAAAGCCATTGGATGTGCACTTGATGATCGTACAACCCGAACGCTATATCGAGACATTTGCCGAGCTGGGGGCGAATAACCTCACTGTACATATAGAGGCCTGTCCGCATTTGCACCGTACCCTTCAGGCAATCAGGGACACGGGAATGAATGCCGGTATTGCACTGAATCCCCATACTCCGGCCTCGCTCCTGGAGCCAAGTCTCGAAGGGGCTGATCTGGTTTGTGTAATGGGTGTGAACCCCGGCTTTGGAGGACAATCATTTATCAAGCATACTTTTGAAAAGGTCCGGGACTTGCGGGCCATGATAGATTCCAAGGGATTGTCAACCCTGATTGAAATAGACGGTGGGGTAACGCTGGAGAACACAACTTCCCTTTTGGAAGCCGGCGCAGATGTCCTGGTTGCCGGAAGTTTTGTCTTTGGTGCTGAGGATCCATTAGCAGCCATTGCAAGCCTGGCTGCCGTGGAGGCCTGCTAATATTGAGTTAATAAGTACTTGATCAGGTCCGTTGTTGTCACTATCCCTACCAGATTGTTATTCTCCACGACAGGGAGTGCATGGAATTCCTCATTTGCCAATAACTCTGCAACTTCTTTGACAGTGGATTCCGGCGCCACTGATTTTATATTTTTTGCCATTACCTGGGGAATGGTAAACATTTCGTAGACGACTGATTCGATATCCTCCTCATCCTCGTAAGCCCCATCGGCAAAACTAATCCGCAACAGGTCAGTAAGGCTTAGCATGCCCACAATTTTGTTACTTTTTTCAATTACGGGTATATGCCGGATGCGATGTTTTTTAAATAGGTGCTCGGCTTTTTCCAGACTGTCTGTACTGTTGAGAAGCACCAATTGGGTGGTCATAATGCTGGAAACAGGGATATGTTCGGGAAGACTCATTCTTAACTGGTTTTTATAATTCTCAGGATTAAATATCTCATTTATCTCTTCGGAAAAGTATGATAATTATCATTCAATGTAATGCCTTTCCGACGATTTATACCTTTTAAATAGTATTTGGCTAGTTTTGTATTTGCGGGTAACCCAATTAAGAACTTATGGAATTGATCATCATTGGAGGCGGGCCTATCGGGATCGCCTGTGGGCTGGAAGCGAAGAAAAGAGGAATCTCTTACCTTATCCTGGAAAAAGGCCCCATTGTCAATTCCCTTTTCAACTATCCGGTAAACATGCAATTCTTTTCATCCTCCGAGCGGTTGGAGATTGATGAGATCCCCTTTATCAGCAAAGAAGCAAAACCCAAGCGCAATGAGGCCCTGGAGTACTACCGGCGCATTGTGACTTCCAACGATCTGAACATCCATCTCTTTGAAAAGGTAACAAGTGTTAGAAACATGCAGGAAGGCTTTGTTGTGGAAACTGAAAAGACCACCTACAAGTCTCAAAACATCATTATGGCAACCGGGTTTTACGACCTTCCCAACTTATTGGGAGTTCCGGGAGAAGACCTCGCCAAGGTTTCCCACTATTACAAGGATCCGCACTTTTACGCCAGTCAGAAACTGGCTGTTGTGGGGGCCAGTAATTCTGCTGTTGATGCTGCTCTGGAGTGCTGGCGAAAGGGAGCTGAGGTAACTTTGATAGTACGGGGCCCAGAAATTGGACGCCGGGTGAAGTACTGGGTGCGTCCGGATATTATCAACCGCATAGAAGAGGGCAGTATCAAAGCCTATTTCAATAGTACCTTATCGGAAATCCGGACAGCGGAACTGGTGATCCAAACTCCGGAGGGGGAAATAGTAATCCCCAATGACTTCGTCCTTGCCCTGACAGGATATCAGCCGAACTTCGCATTTTTGCGGGATGCCGGTATAGACCTTTCCAAAGACGAGAAACTACTCCCTTCCTATGATCCCGAGACCATGGAGACCAATATCCCCGGGCTCTATCTGGCCGGTGTGATTTGCGGGGGGATGGAAACCCATAAGTGGTTTATCGAGAATTCGAGAGACCATGCGCAAATCATTCTCCGGGATATCCTCCGCAAAAAAGAATCTCAATCTACGTAAAACAGGATTAAAAGGCATGGCAGCAAACCCTTACAAGGACCTTTTTCAAAAGCAACAGGAACGATATCTCGAAGTTGGCAGGAGCAGCTTTAAAGAACGGAAGGCGAAACTAAAGGCCCTTAAAAGAGCCCTGGAACACACCTACAGGAAGGCTATTCAAAAAGCCCTGTATTCGGACTTTAAAAAGCCCTATATGGAAACCGACCTGACTGAAATTTACCCGATCCTGTCGGAGATCAAACACGTAGAAAGCAACCTGCGGGACTGGATGAAACCCAAACGGGTTTCCAGTCCATTGACGATGATCGGTTCCAGTTCCTACATACAGTATGAATCCAAAGGGGTTTGCCTGATACTGTCCCCCTGGAATTTTCCCCTGAACCTTACCTTCGGACCACTGGTTTCCGCCATTGCCGCTGGGAATTGCGTGATTTTGAAACCCTCAGAGTCAACCCCTGCAACCAGTCAGCTTATGGCTGAGATTGTAGAATCCCTTTTTGATCCATCTGAAATTGCCCTGGTACAGGGAGAAGTGGAAGCGGCCCGGGCACTGCTGGAACTGCCTTTTCACCATATATTCTTTACAGGTTCGCCTGCTGTGGGCAAAAAGGTGATGCAGGCAGCCTCTCACCACCTGAGTTCAGTTACCCTTGAACTTGGAGGAAAATCCCCGGCTTTTGTAGACCATACGGCTTCCATTGAGACAACCGCCCGTCGCATAGCCTGGGGGAAATGCCTGAATGCCGGGCAGATCTGTGTTTCCCCTGATTACGTCCTGGTCACTGATAACGCTAAGGAGGATCTGGTAAAGTCCCTTATTGAGCAATTAAAAACATTCTTTCCCTCAGGGGCTGCTGCTTCCGATAGTTATGCGCGCATTATTAATGATCACCACATGCAGCGCCTGGTGTCGCTTCTGGATGAGGCGACCAGCCGTGGAGCCAGGATTCTGTATGGGGGGGCAGGTAAAACGGAAGAGCGATTACTTGAGCCAACGCTAATAGAGGGGGTTCCCGAAGACGCCAGATTGATGCAGGAAGAGATTTTCGGACCAATACTTCCCATTATCACCGTTGCTGATGCAGATGAGGCTGTTAATTTTATCAATACTAAGGAAAGGCCCCTCGCTATTTACATATACAGCAAGGACAAGGCAACGATCGGGAAAATTAACAGGGACACCCGTGCCGGTGGCGGGTGTATCAATCATA
>JARRLI010000127.1:0-4916 GCA_037387145.1 Robiginitalea sp.
GTCCTTCTTTTAAGGGTCTCCGCCAGTAGGGGCTCCATGTCTTCACCAGATAAGTCAGCAACTGAGTTTTTACCAGTATCCGTAAGAGCTTTATCCGTGAATTTCCCCATGCAGTTTTTAAAGAAGTCTTGTTCTTCAGCTGAAGAAACTTCATTCAATAAACCATCAATAAACACATGAACCCCTACCTCGGTAGCAGAAGGAGTGTTGGTTTTTGGCAATATAAGATCTGCCAGTATCATGACAACCAATCCCTCTTCCGGAGTAAAAAACTGGGGTGTCCACACCGGGCCAGTTTCCCGCTTACAGCTTTGTACCAGACTTATAAGTGTGGGTGTGGCCACGGAATACCCCAGGGCCAATCCCAAATTTTTCATTGCGAGTCTTCTATCCATCAGACATTTCCTTTTTTGAGTTCTTGTATGGCGTGGTTTGCGGCCCTTGCGGTGAAGGCCATATAGGTCAGGGAAGGATTTACACAGGCAGACGAAGTCATAAAGGCCCCGTCAGTCACATATACGTTCTTGACAGCATGCACCTGGTTGTATCCATTAAGCACGGATGTCTTGGGGTTTCGTCCCATCCGGGCCGTACCCATCTCGTGGATCCCCAATCCAAGCGCCCCGGGTTCGTCGTGTGGCTCCACATCCTTTAGCCCGGCTTTTTCAAGCATGGTTACAGCCTGCTCTTTGATATCCTCCCGCATGTTCCATTCGTTCTCTCTTAGCTCGGCATCGAAAGTGACGGTTGGGAGGCCCCATTTGTCCAGCTTGTCATAATCCAGGTACATGCGGTTGTCTTCATAAGGCAGTACTTCTCCAAATCCACCGATACCAAAGTTCCAGCTACCTGGCTTAAGAATGGCTTCCTTTAGATCCTTGCCGTATGAAAGCTCCTTTATGCTCTCCTGCCAATTGCTCCGGCTTGCCCCACCCTGGTAGCCGTAACCCCTTATGAACTTATCGGTATTGGAGCTGCCACCCAAGTTTCTGAAGCGTGGGATATAGACCCCTACAGGCTTGCGGCCTTTATAATATTTGTCCTCAAAACCTTCAAATCTTCCATTGGCTCCAACGTCCAGATGGTGGTCCATGATATTGCGCCCCAGCTGATCTGAATCGTTCCCCAGTCCATTTGGAAACCGATCAGATTTGGACTGCATCAAAATAGAGGTGGACGCAATTGATGAAGCACATAGGAAAATAACCTTGGCCTTGAATTCGTATTTCTCTTGTGTTATCCGGTCGATGACCTTTACGCCCGTGGCTTTTTTGGTGTCCGGATCGTAAATGACTTCATGAACGATGGAATCCGGCCTGAGCGTCATATTGCCGGTTGCTTCAGCTGCGGGCAGTGTTGAAGAGTTACTACTGAAGTAGGCGCCGAACGGGCAGCCCCGGATACAGCGGTTTCGGAACTGGCAGCGCATCCGGTTATTTCCTTCAAACTGTTTGTCACTGTTGATGTGGGCCACCCGGCCGCCAGTGACAACCCTTCCACCAAAGTTTTCGGCAACCTTCTCGCGTACGTGCTGTTCCACACAGTTCAGTTCCATCATGGGTTCGAAGATCCCGTCCGGGAGCTGTGGCAGACCCAGAGGCTCACCGGTTACTCCAATGTAAGCCTCGACCTTGTCATACCAGGGGGCTATGTCTTTATAGCGTACCGGCCAATCCACGGCGACCCCGTCCTTTTTATTTGCTTCGAAGTCCATTGCGCTCCATCTGTAGCTGTGACGTCCCCACATGATGGAACGGCCGCCAACGTGGTATCCGCGCATCCAGTCAAAGCGCTTAACTTCATTATACGGATGTTCTAGGTCATTGACGAACCAAAAATTATGAGGAGCTCTTACCGTGTATCCTGTGCGGGCCTGTTTGAGCTGCTTAGCCTGTTCTTCCCGGGGCAATTGCCCCCCATTAGGAAAATCCCAGACATCCATATTGGCCGTCGGATAATCGGCAATATGGTTGACCATTCGCCCACGTTCCAGCACCAGGGTCTTCAGGCCGCCTTCACATAATTCCTTGGCTGCCCAGCCTCCGCTTATCCCTGTTCCCACCACAATGGCATCATAGGATTCCGCTTCTTGATTGTATAAGAACTTACTCATCTATGGATTGGTTTAGCTTCTAAAAGTATTAAATATTAAATTAATTTTCTACATTTAAAATCTGTTAAATGTAAACCAGTCATCACTTGAGGAGCCCCAGAAATAGGGAATTTGCCGGTGATGCCTCAATTTGAACAGGTCTTTTTCACCAGCAGTCTAAAATTGAGGATCCTTTTCAATCCAAAAAGAATTTAACCAAATGAAGCGCAGAAATTTTATTCATCGAAGTACCCAGGCAGGAGTGGCAGTTTCCCTTTTGGGAATAACGGCCTGCAAACAGGCAAAAAAAGAGGGAACGAAGGAAGAAAGGGAAACCGAATCAGGACCCCAGGAAACGCCCACTCCCTTTTTTAAGCTATCTCTCGCACAATGGTCCCTGCATGAAATGATTGAAGGAGGACAGCTTGATCCCTACCGATTTGCCGAAAAAGCCAAAAGTTTAGGATTCAGTGGCGTGGAGTACGTAAGCCAGTTATACGGAAAACAGCAGGAAGCTGCTGCATTCTCGGACGAAGCCATGCAGTACTTTGTGGAGCGTAACAATGAGGAAGCACAAAAGCACGGGCTCCAGAATGTACTTATTATGATCGACGAACAAGGAGATCTTGCGACTTCTGAGGAATCAGATCGGATTGCAGCAGTGGAAAATCACTGCAAATGGGTAGATGCGGCCGCTGCTATGGGATGTCATTCTGTACGGGTTAATCTCAATGGCAGCAGTGAACCTGAGACCTGGATTCCTAATTCCGTGGACGGGTTAAGACGACTTGCTACTTATGCCAGCGATAAGAACATCAATGTACTGGTCGAGAACCACGGAGGGCTTTCCTCCAATGCCAGCCTGTTAGTACAGGTTATGCGTGAAGTTGGGATGGATAACTGTGGCACGCTGCCGGATTTCGGAAACTTCTGCATTTCAGAAGATGATTCGGGCTGTTTGGAGAATTATGATCGTTACAAGGGTGTAGAGGAACTAATGCCGTACGCCAAAGCGGTAAGTGCCAAATCCAATAACTTCGACGTATCCGGAAATGAAACCGGGATCAATTATCTGAAAATGCTTGAAATCGTGAAAGATGCCGGTTATAACGGCTTTATCGGTGTGGAGTATGAAGGCTCGGAGCTGGGGGAAGAGGCGGGAATCATCGCCACCCGGGACCTGCTGCTGAAGGTTGCAAAACAGATTTCTTAAGGCAGCGGGACCTATGAAAGCTTTTTTACATCAGCTTTTTGACTACAACTACTATTGCAATAAGCAACTCATCGAGAGCTGTTTGGGCCTGAAGAAAGCTCCCATATCATGCGTGGAACGCTTCAGCCATATCCTGAATGCCCATCATTTATGGAATGCACGGATCAATGGAAGAGATCCTCAGTACGGCGTCTGGGAGGTGCATAAGATCAAAGCATGGGGGGATATCCACTACGATAACCAGCGGGATTCTTTCGAGATTATCACCAATGCAGAACCGCTTGAAAAGCGCATCAGTTATGAAACCACCGACGGCCATTCCTATTCCAGCAGCCTTCAGGATATCCTATTCCATATCATCAACCATTCTACACATCACAGGGGGCAGATAATTATGGATCTACGCACAAACGATGTCGAACCACCTTCCCTGGATTATATACATTACAAACGCTAAACCAAACAGCATATGAAAACCACCGTCAAATTTCAACTGTCCCTGATGATGTTCCTGGAATTCTTTATCTGGGGAGGTTGGTTCGTTACCCTGGGAACTTTTTTGGGGGACAACCTGCAAGCCGAAGGAGGTGAAATTGCCATGGCATTTTCCACTCAATCGTGGGGAGCGATCATAGCACCTTTTATTATCGGGCTTATTGCGGATCGGTATTTCAACGCTGAGCGTATCCTGGGGTTTTTGCACCTGGCGGGAGCAGTCCTGATGTACCAGATGTATGCTTCGGTCGATTTTGCGGGCTTCTACCCCTACGTGCTGGGATACATGATTATTTACATGCCCACCCTGGCCCTGGTCAATTCGGTTTCATTCAATCAAATGAAGGATCCGGCCAAGGAGTTTGCCCTGGTCCGTGTTTTCGGTACTATCGGATGGATCGTTGCCGGACTTATGATCAGTTATATTTTCCTGTGGGATTCTCCCGAAGCGAGAGCAGAGGGAATGCTGAAAAACACCTTTCTGATGGTGGCCGTTGCTTCGGCTATTTTGGGGGTATTTAGCTTCTTTCTTCCTAAAACACCGCCCAAGGCCGGGCGGGATGAGAAAGTCGGGATTTCCACTATTCTGGGTTTGGATGCCCTGAAACTGCTGAAAGACCGCAATTTCCTGATATTTTTTATCTCCTCCATTTTGATTTGTATTCCCCTTGCTTTTTACTACCAGAATGCGAATCCGTTCCTTGCCGAAATAGGGGTGGAGAACCCAACCGGTAAAATGACCATCGGCCAGGCTTCTGAGGTGTTGTTTATGCTCTTGTTGTGGTATTTGTTATGACTTTTTCTTCGTCTCCGGTCAGATCTATACCGACTCAAAAGCCGGGGAAAAGTATAAAAGCGCGGCCCAGGGGCTTATTACCCTGGCCACCTATGGGTTCGGAATGCTTATCGGATTTTGGGTTGCAGGAAAGATTTACGACATGAACCTGGTTTCAGAGAATATGCATAATTGGAATAGTATCTGGACCTTCCCGGCGATTTTTGCCCTGGTGGTATCGGTGCTGTTTGCATTGTTTTTCAAGAACGAGGAAATCGAATACAAAGAGTAAAAATTAAGCTTATAAGTTATGCCAAAAAAGATACGACTTGGGATCCTGG
>JARRLI010000128.1:0-4574 GCA_037387145.1 Robiginitalea sp.
AAAAGCCCGTGCCTTGCCAAGGGATATCCCATCGCGAATGCTGGCATGAACATTTAGGTCATAAAACACATAAACGTTTCGAAGGAGCAGGGCTGAGAGGAGCCCAATATTGGCATCATAACCAGAATTATAGATCAGCGCAGTCCCGGCCTGATGAAAGGTGCTAATTACCGCTTCGGCCTCTTCATATAGCTTATGGTTTCCGCTGATAAGCCTGGAACCAGAACTCCCGGCAGGAAGATCGGATTGACCTCCAACCTGGCGCTTTGCAAACCCCAGGTAGTCGTTGGAGGAAAAATCGACCAGTGTGTTCTCGGGATACAGTGATCTGAAAGATCCGGCTTCCCTGCGCTTATCCAGCCTGGTCATTAGTCTTTTTGGTAAGTCCGCCATAGATCAAAAATACGATATCCTTTTTTTGATGCACCCCGGCGATCTCCTTCGGGGGCATCTTCTCTGAGTATAAAAATCAAAAAACCCGCTGAATGCGGGTTTTAGATTTTAATCAATCGTACAAAGCATCAATCTGCCAGTACGATCACACGGTTATTGTTCAGTTCCACCGTCCCGCTATTGATCTTCAGCACGGTCTTCCCGGTCGGATCCTTCTCAAATCGATCCTGAAATTCTTCTTCGATCTCAATGTAACCAGCAATTTTCACCAACCCCTCCTGCAGGAGTGATACAATGGGGGCGTGGTCCGTCAACATCTGGAATTCGCCATTCACCCCGGGTACAGTAACTGATGTAACTTCTCCGGCGAATAATGTGGCCTCAGGTGATACAATCTCTAAATACATGAACACTATTTATCCGTGTACGGCAATCAATTAAGAACTGCCGACTGTTTACTGAAAACTTGGTTAGGCCTCCGCCAGCATCTTTTCTCCTGCCTCGATCACTTCTTCAATCCCACCTTTAAGGTTAAAGGCAGACTCTGGCAGGTGATCCAATTCCCCATCCATGATCATGTTAAAGCCCTTGATGGTATCCTTGATGTCGACAAAGACACCAGGGATCCCTGTAAATTGTTCAGCCACATGGAAGGGCTGAGAGAGAAAACGCTGCACTCGACGGGCCCTGGCTACAGCCAGTTTGTCCTCCTCGGAAAGCTCCTCCATACCGAGGATGGCGATAATATCCTGGAGTTCCTTGTATCGTTGCAACAACTCCTTTACCTCCTGAGCACAGTCGTAGTGTTCTTTGCCCAAGATTTCGGGAGTAAGGATTCGGGACGTGGAATCCAGCGGATCCACAGCCGGATAGATCCCCAATTCTGCAATCTTCCTGGAAAGTACCGTAGTGGCATCGAGGTGGGCAAAGGTAGTAGCAGGAGCAGGGTCAGTAAGGTCATCTGCAGGTACATAAACTGCCTGTACGGAAGTAATGGATCCCCGCTTGGTGGAGGTAATCCGTTCCTGCATGGCACCCATCTCAGTAGCCAGTGTAGGCTGGTACCCTACCGCTGAAGGCATCCGGCCAAGAAGGGCTGATACTTCAGAACCTGCCTGGGTAAACCGGAAAATATTATCTACGAAGAACAGCACGTCTTTACCCTGTCCTTCCCCGCTTCCATCCCGGAAGTATTCCGCAATAGTAAGTCCTGAAAGCGCTACCCTCGCACGTGCTCCCGGAGGTTCGTTCATCTGCCCGAAAACAAAAGTAGCTTTGGATTCCCTCATGGCCTTCTTATCTACTTTGCTCAAGTCCCATCCGCCTGATTCCATGGAGTGAATAAAATCCTCTCCATACTTAATGATGCCGGATTCCAGCATTTCCCGAAGAAGGTCATTTCCTTCACGAGTACGTTCTCCAACACCGGCAAACACGGATAAACCTCCGTGCCCTTTTGCAATATTATTGATCAGCTCCTGAATCAGAACTGTTTTTCCAACCCCAGCACCACCAAATAGCCCAATCTTTCCTCCCTTGGCGTAGGGTTCAATAAGATCGATTACTTTAATTCCCGTAAACAGTACCTCGGTTGAAGTGGAAAGGTCTTCAAATTTTGGAGCTTCGCGGTGAATAGGAAGACCATTCTTCCCTTCTTTAGGCAAATTCCCCAAACCGTCAATGGCATCGCCAATCACATTGAAAAGACGTCCATAAACTTCTTCCCCTATCGGCATTTGAATAGCTGCTCCAGTGGCAGTCACCTCGGTTCCGCGGCTAAGGCCGTCGGTGGAGTCCATAGAGATAGACCGAATAGAATTCTCGCCGATGTGGGACTGCACTTCGAGTACGAGAATGGAACCATCTTCCCGTTTGATCTCGAGGGAATCATAAATTTTCGGAAGCTCAGCCTCAGAGGAAAATTCTACGTCGATTACCGGACCGATGATTTGGGATACTTTGCCAGTTTGCTTTGCCATTGTACTTTATTTATGAAAATATGTTGTAAGGCACTCTTTTTTCGGCTGCAAAGATAATGTATTCCATTTGTATTCTGAAAACTTAACCCCCCTTTTTCATTACAAAAAAAGGCGCCAATATTGGCGCCTTTCAAAGTACTTGTAAAAATTCTGTGTTACGGATTAATTGACCAGGAGAGGTAGTATATCGCTCCTATATTTCCCGTTCCAAAAGCGGTCGCGTATTCATCATTTAAAATGTTGGATCCCCCTAACTTGAAAACCGAGTTTATGCTTGGTACAGCATAGTTTACTTGTGCATCAAGAACACTAAAGGAGTCAATTACCCCGTCTTGAAAAGAAGCTTCCCAAAAATAGCTGTCGCTCCATCTGTAATTTATTCCAAACCCAAAGTTTTTAAACAGCTGTGTATGCCCGAATGAAGCTTTAAATCTGTGCTCTGGTGTGTTGAAATTAGTTCGTATCCCACGTGCTCTTAATTTTTCTTCGTCCTCAAGTTTTGAATAGGTATAATTAACACCCAGATCGAAACCGCCAATTTTGGTGTCCACACCTATATTTGCACCATATGAGTTGATTTGTTCCGGTGAATTGGTATAGGTTTGGTAGGTTTTGCTATCCCCATTGGCGACAGCCAATTGGGCCAGACCTTGTTCCTGGTCTGTACCAAACACATTACCATATAAAGGAACTTGCACAAATCCTCCGGAAATAAAGTTGTCGTATGCGTTGTAGTATCCGTTCAAATCGATGATGAACATGCCGATTTGCGCGCGATACCCCGCTTCGTAAGCAACAATTTCCTCAGGTTGAACCAGTGGTGTCTCTACAGACTGAAAACTTCCTCCGGCCAACGCCAGAGCATCAAATGCATTTTCATAGGCAGCTCGCCCTACTACTGTGGCGGTAGGGTTCCCAGTAAGGGATTGTCCTGCCTGGCTTAGTTCAAATGTCCTTATATCACGATCTAAATTGTCTGGCGCAGAACCCACAAGTACTGCTCTACCCGCATCCAACCCAATGAACAAGTCCTGGGTGGTTGGGTTTCGAAAACCTGTCTGTACCGACACTCTGACGTTGTGGTTCCGTCTTTCGCCTAAAGTCAATCCTAAAGCGGCCCTCGGAGAGAAAAAACCATCAAAGAATTCGTTTTTGTCATATCTGCCGGACGCAGTAATTTTTAAGCGATCATCCAAGACTTTCTTCTGGAATTGTAGATACGCACCATATTCACTGTAGAAAATAGGTCCGTCAATATCAGTAAAAATGGTGCCCTGACTGTTAAGCTCATATTGCCTGTAGGAGCCCCCCACCTGTATATCAGCCCAATTATCGATCAAATGCGCCAAATTATAGTTACCGTTTACATGACGGAACTTTGTATTGTCAATGAATTTGGCACCCGTGGTCAGGTCTCCGTCATTAATCACTGAGTTAAAAGCACGCTCGAATTCAGGAGTGCCCGGGATAAGTCGCCCAGTATCCGCCACCTGTCGAGCCAGGGCATGGGCCTGCTCCTCTGGAATCTGCACGCCAGTCCCCACCCCGAGGCGAGCACCGATAAATGTTTGCGCATACTCGGTAAACCACTGTGTATCCCCTTTCCAACTTCTATTTGTATTGATTGCTGCAAATCTTGAATCATAGGCATCTCCAGAATTTTCAGAGACGATATACCCCCTGATAAAGAAATTATTATTCTTTAGTTCCAGTTTATGCTGCTGCATTTTGAAACCATCTACATAATACCTGTTGATTCCTTGATAAATTGTAGTCCCCCTGCCTATACGGCCATTGTAGATAACTTCTAAATCGTTACCAAACGGACGATAATGCAATGCGATATCTGCTTTAACGCTTTGTGCATTGTAATTCATCAAATCCCGTTCATTGTACCCAGTTCGGGATACCACTGCCGATCCCAATGTCCCGGAGGGAAGTCCTGCCAGGGCATCAAAGTTGAGTGGAGTGGATACTTCATCACCATAGACATTAAGTCCATCATAGGCCGGATTTGATCTGTCCGCACCGGGATTGTTCACATCAACCTCACTGACTGCGTGCCAGTCTTCCCCTTGCAAAAAGGAGAAATTGGCCTTGATTGCAAATTTATCACTGAAGGCATGCGCTGCTCTTATTCCAAAATCATAATCCGCATTGTTTCCAGCCGCTTCCTGGGAAGTGACCCCTGTTTTAAAGTAG
>JARRLI010000129.1:0-4547 GCA_037387145.1 Robiginitalea sp.
GCAATTTAACATCGAGTAATTTGGTAAATACCACAGCGGTTTTATATTTGTCGTATATTTTTATTTAGATTTAATCTAAATCCTAATAATGATGCGGTCCATTGGATTTATCCCCCTTTGTTTTCTATCTGCCATCCTTTATTCACAGCAACAGGACACTACCGCGACGGGCACCCTTGTAAATCTCAGTGAAGTGGTCCTCGAAGCCAAGGTGATTTTCGGAAGTAAATTTTCAGCTAAGAACCGAACGGGTTCTTCCTACTATATCTCCCCGGAGGAAATTAAAAAGTTCAATTATACCGATGTAAGCAGGTTGCTTCGTACGGTACCAGGGGTCAACGTTGTAGAGGAAGACGGGTTCGGACTCCGACCAAACATAAGTCTAAGGGGTACTTCCCCGGAACGGAGTGCCAAAATCACGCTAATGGAAGACGGGGTCCTGATCGCACCGGCCCCTTACAGTCTCCGGCTGCCTATTATTTCCCATCGATAGCCCGAATGCAGGCCGTGGAAGTGCTAAAGGGCAGCAGCCAGGTGCAATTTGGCCCGTATACCACAGGAGGAGCGATCAATATGCTTAGCACGGAGGTTCCGGAAAGCTTTGGAATCTTCCTCAACACAAGTTATGGAAGTTTTCAGAGTGCCCGTGTACATACCAAACTTGGAGACAGCCGTAAGAACTTCGGTTATGCCGTCGAATACCTGAATTATAGTTCAGATGGATTTAAAGACCTGGATGGAGGAGGTGATACCGGTTTTAATAAAAATGACCTGCTGGCAAAATTTCGAATAAACACCAGCCCTGAAGCCAGGATTCAGCAGGCGCTCGAATTGAAATTTCAGTATTCCGATGAACGTTCCGATGAAACCTACCTCGGATTAACCCAGGGAGATTTTGACACACAGCCTTTCAGGCGCTATGCAGGGTCACAAGAAGACCTGATGACCGCGGACCACATGCAATTTACAATTGCCCATACCCTGGATCTGAAAGACAACTTCAGGATCAGTACTGTTGGTTATCGCAATGACTTTAAACGTAACTGGTATAAACTCGATTACGTAACCCTGGGAGGTGTATCTGAAGGAATCGCAGACATCCTCAACAACCCGATTACATTTAATCCCTATTACCAGGTGGTCAGCGGGGCAGCAGATAGTCCTTCCAATGCCCTCACACTCAAGAACAACAACAGGGAATACCTTTCCACAGGAATACAGACCAAACTCGACTACCACTGGACCGGAAAAAATACATTCCATGATTTAGAGGTTGGCCTCAGGTACCATTATGATGAGGAAGACAGGTTCCAATGGTTAGATGATTATGCGATGGTAGCCGGACAAATGCAACTTACCAATGCCGGGACCCCCGGAACCGATGCGAACCGGGTCAGCGATGCAAGGGCCTTTGCAGCCTCCATGATGTATAAATTCAAAACCGGCAACCTCACCCTGACACCCGGCATCAGATATGAAAATATAACCCTGAGGCGGGTCAATTACGGCAGCTCGGATCCGGAAAGGACGGGAACGGATGTTTCTGTGCGGGAAAACCAGGTTGATATTGCTATCCCGGGCATTGGGTTTAATTACAATTTTCAGCGCATATCGCTCTTTGGAGGTATTCATAAAGGATTTGCCCCTCCGGGCAGTAAAGAAGGGCAAAATCCCGAGGAAAGTGTGAATTATGAATTAGGCAGCCGCTTTTCAATTGGTAACCTCAGCGGCGAAATCGTGGGGTTTTTCAATGATTACAGCAATTTACTTGGAAGTGATCTGGCGGCCTCCGGGGGTACGGGCACACTTGATCAGTTTAACGCCGGTGAGGTCAATGTGGGAGGCCTAGAGCTCCTTTTGAACTACAACCTGCTTCCGGAGAGTAAAAATTACACCCTTCCCATTACCTTTTCATACACCTATACAGGTACTTCATTCCAAAATGATTTCGGTAGCGATGAGGATCTTTGGGGGGAAGTCTCCGCAGGTGATGAGATGCCCTATATTGCAAAGCACCAATGGAACGCCGTATTAAGCCTTGAGCACGACCGGTTCGTATTGAACGTCAATGCGCGCTTTACAGGGGCCTTCCGAACCGAAGCAGGAACGGGTCCGATACCAGCTGAAGAAAAAGTGCCGTCTAATTTTATCCTGGATTTTGCAGGGAAATACCACATTGGAAAAAACCTTAGCCTGACTGCCAATATCGTTAACCTCCTGGATGAGACCTACCTTGTAGCAAGAGTTCCTGCAGGACTCAGGCCCGGGCATCCATTTGGGGCTTTTGCAGGCCTCCAGCTCAGATATTGATTCAGGTATTGGATATTGATGACACTTTTAAAGAGCTTCGGGCAGAAGTCCTTTTATAGATATTTTTGAAAAATGTCACTTGCCTTATTGAATGCAGCCTCAAAGGCCATCCAATTGACCCCTGTATCCACCTGCTGGTTGGTAAAGTAGGAAAGCAACTTTTCGGTAGGCATATTGCCCGTCAGTTCGTCCCTGGCCATAGGACATCCCCCGAAGCCCTGGATGGCCCCGTCAAACCTCCGGCAACCCGCCACATATGCCGCTTCCACTTTTTCGTGCCAACTGAGTGGGTGTGTATGCAAATGTGCGCCAAAGGTCACTGCAGGATACCGCGGTATTAAATTTTCAAAGAGATAGGTAATGATTTCCGGGGTCGAACTCCCGACCGTATCAGAGAGTGAAAGGATCCTTACCCCCATCCCAACAAGGCGTTCTGCCCATTCGCCCACGATGTCCACATCCCATGGGTCGCCATACGGATTCCCGAAACCCATGGAAATATAGGTCACCACCTCCTTGCCACTCCGGCCGGCCACCTGGAGGATTTCACCGAGAATCTCCACTGATTGTTCAATGGTCTTATGGGTATTGCGCATCTGGAAATTCTCAGAAATGGAAAATGGGTATCCCAGATAACGGATTTCGTCATGCTGGCAGGCTTCTTCTGCCCCCCGCAGGTTGGCTACAATCGCCAGTAATTTACTGGTGGATTTTTCCAGATCAAGTCCGCTCAGCACTTCTGCCGTATCAGCCATTTGCGGAATTGCCCTGGGAGATACAAAGCTTCCGAAATCGATGGTGTCAAAACCACAATTCAAAAGTGCCTGAATGTATCGGATCTTGGCCTCTGTTGGGATGAATGCTTTGATCCCCTGCATAGCATCCCTGGGGCATTCAACTATCTTTACCGTTTCAGACATCAGCATTTACTAATTGTACCAAAAGTACCATTTATTCCATTTACAGGCAGCGTGGCATGCCAGGATCCTTTCTGGTTTTTAGTACCTTCACGGGAAACCTTAATTCTTTTCAATTCATGCGATTCCTGATATTGTTTTTAATTCTCATGCCGGGCGCAATACAGGGCCAGGTAGTGGATCTCTACAAGAAACCCGGTGAAACTCAATCGGAACAGGAAAGGATACTTCGACATGTGGTGTTGTTCAAATTTAAGGAAGCAACCCCAGAGGAAGAAATTCGGAAAGTGGAAGAATCCTTTTATGACCTCACAGACAAAATCCCTGAGATCCGGGATTTCGAATGGGGTACTAACAATTCCCCGGAAGGACTGGACAAGGGGTTTACCCATTGCTTTTTTCTTACATTTTCTTCTGAAGCTGACCGGGATATCTACCTCCCGCATCCGGACCACATGGCTTTCGTAACCGTGCTTGCCCCCTGGCTGGAAGATGTACTGGTGGTTGATTATTGGGTGAAAGGGTAATTCGGTCAGCACTCAAGACCTACATCTGAATTCTTAAGATTCCAGACAGGAATCTTCACGACTGTATGATTTATCCTACATTTAGTCGTGAATATTCATAGATATAACGTTCATTTTTGAACCTAACTTTTATTTACAAGTACTTTGAATCATAAAGCTTGGAAGAAGAATACTTGCAACAAGATTCAATGACTCAAAAACTTATCATCAATTTCACCCCTACAGGGATGATCCCCACCAAGGAAATGACCCCTCATGTTCCGGTCAGTATTTCCGAAATAGTAGATGATGTACACAAAGCGTCAGAAATAGGAATTTCTATGGTTCACCTGCACGCGAGGGAGGCGGATAACGGAGAACCAACCTACAAAAAAGAAATTTATGCAGAGATCATAGGAGGAATTCGAAAATTCGCACCAGATCTGGTAATCTGCGTTTCACTCAGCGGTCGTAATTTCAAGGAATTATCCCAGCGTGCGGATCCACTTTTCTTAGAAGGAGATCTGAAGCCGGACATGGGAAGCCTGACTCTAAGTTCGCTCAACTTCAATCGAACCGCCAGCATGAACGCGCCCTCCATGGTACAGGACTTGGCTCGAATTATGAGAGAAAATGGAATTGTTCCGGAGTTGGAGGCCTTTGATGTTGGGATGATCAATTATGCCAAGTATTTACAAAATAAAGGTCTTCTAGAACCTCCCTTTTATTTTAATCTTCTCCTTGGAAATATAGCATGTGCGCAGGCTAATTTGCTGCATGCAGGGATGATGGTCAATGAAATGCCTGAGAACTC
>JARRLI010000130.1:0-4544 GCA_037387145.1 Robiginitalea sp.
AGCTGGTCAACTGCAGCGGAGAGGTTCACAAAGGGAGGCGCCACCATAACTGAAACGCTGTTTTGTGGAAGTTGGCCTATCAATTCGGATAAAAGGGCCGATGTACCCCCGGCATCCTTGTTCATTTTCCAGTTTCCGGCGACGATATTGGTTCTCATGATTTCGTTTTTTGTTGCTTTTGTCGTTCTTCTATTGCCTTGACTTCTTCCAGGGTATATGGTTTGTACTCCGTTCCTTCACCAAAAAGATCTACGGCATACTCCTCCAGGGATTGTTTAAATCCGGCTGCCTCCCGAAGGGAATTGACATTCTCCGGACTCTCAACAGGCCAGATAAGATTAATTTCCTCTGGGGTATTCATAAAATAAGACATGCCCTGCGTTCCGTATTTCTGTGGTAAGCCCTGCCCCATCAGGGAACGGTCCAGCATCATGCCATAGAGGCGGTACGGCAGTTCCCCCGTTTCAGCAGCCACTTCGATAAGGGGAAGAAAGTCATCGATCCGCTCAGAATGTTGGATCACATACCAGGCTGCAGTATTTGTTTCGACGCCTACCAGGCTTTGACCCGGGTATCCGTATTGTTCGATGATCGAGTCGATATAAACCATATTGCTTTGGTCGATCTGCCATTGCTTGCCCATATTTTCAGGCGTGAAGTTGGAGCGGTACTTCTGGTCCAGGAGCAGTACACTGTCCAGGCTCTTTTTCAAGGCGGTCTTGAATTGCTCCGATTCCGGAATCTCTGGAAGGGCGAGTTCGTCCAGGTCGTTGTAATGCAATTTTTGTCTAATTGTTCCGTCCTGCAGTCTCAATACTCCCGGATTGGACCTGACAATGGTCTTCAGGGCGGTCATATCGGTAAAATAAAATGGGAAGTTCAGCCCATGGATCTTCCTTAGGGCATCCGTATCGCTTTCAGAAGAAGCAGACAACCCCGCCACAGAATACCCCCGGGCAAGGGCCGTATCCGTAACTTTTTTTATTTCGGCAAAGGCAGCTTCACTGCTTTTGGAAAGATCGTAGGCTATCACCAGCAGCAGGTTCCTGCGCTCCAGGATGGAAGCTGCAAGATCAATCCCCTTTTTTTCCATGGTCAGGTCGTGGATGGGTGGTTCATACCCCGCCTGCACCTCGCGGGTTCCCTCAAGGTCGATGAATTCACCGTCTACATCCGGGTAATCACCCAGGGTAGTAATTATTTCCTCCTTCCCGTCTACGCTGAACTTCCAGTCGTACTCATACACGGGTCTGGGGGCATCTTCCGGGATCACCATGCCATCCGGGATATTGGCACCTGTATTGTATGGCCTGAAATCCAGGGTGGGAAGGTGGTTGAGCACATGGTTTCCGAACCAGATACAGGCTGCCAGCGCCAGCAGGGTAGTAACAAGTCGAAGGCGGGGATTCCCTATGGGTTTGATATATTTTTCCCCCCCAATGAGTATAAGGATCAACACCAGGAGAATGACATCCTTACCAAAGGACTGCCAGGGGGTCATCTTGACCGCATCCCCGAAACAACCACAATCAGTTACCTTATTGTAGTAGGCAGAATAAAAGGTGAGAAAAGTAAAGAACAGGATCATCCCCAGCAGAGTCCAGAGGGTCAGGCGTATTTTGTATCCAAGCAGCAGGGTTACCCCAAGGATCACTTCCAGGATAACCACAAAAAGGGCGAATGCCAGGGCATACGGCTCCAGAAAAGGCAGATCCAGGACGGCCGGACTGAAGTACTCCTCCAACTTAAAGGAGAAACCCAGTGGGTCATTGAGTTTAATAAGTCCGCTGATAATAAACAGGACCCCAACCAGGATCCGGCAGATAGCTACAAGGTATTTCATGAATTTATTCCATTTACAACATCCCCTTCTTCGCCCAGGTGGATCAGGGCAAAAACCGCATAGTTGATCATGTCCTGGTAATTGGCATCCACCCCTTCACTTACCTCTGTGCGGCCCAGGTTGTTCTCGATCTGTTTGACCCTAAGCAGTTTTTGCAGAATGAGGTCGGTGAGGGAACTGACGCGCATATCCCTCCACGCCTCTCCGTAATCGTGGTTTTTAGCTTCCATGAGGGCCTTGGTAGTTGCAATATGTTTATCGTAAAAGGCCAGGGCGTCCTCAGGACTGAGGTCCGGCATTTCCACCACCCCCTGTTCGAGTTGGATCAGGGCCATTACGGAATAATTGACGATCCCTATAAACTCGGACCGTTCCCCCTCGGCTACTTTCCGGCTTCCCTTTTCCTGAAGGCTGCGGATCCGCTGTGCTTTGATAAAAATCTGATCTGTAAGGGACGGCAGGCGCAAGATCCTCCAGGCTGCTCCATAATCCCCCATTTTCCTTTGGAAGAGGTCCCGGCACTGGCTTATTACGCCATCATATGCTTGAGAGGTTTCCTTCATAGAATTTATGTAATTTTCCGGCGGGGAGGACCCCCGTCAAATGTACCATTTTATATGGTCTAAACAACAAACCAAAGGTATCGATTTATGACTATTTGCTGCAAAGGTGAATTAATGAACCTCCATCAATCGAGGGTAATGGGCATCCTTAATTGCACCCCGGATTCCTTCTTCGACCAGGGTAAATACTGGGATCCCTTCCTGGCCGTCAGACAGGCCGAGCAGATGTTGAATGAAGGGGCAGATTTCATCGATGTTGGAGGGTACAGCTCCCGCCCGGGTGCTCCGGATGTATCCGAAGAAGAAGAGCTAAAGCGGGTAATTCCTGTTATCGAAGGCCTCCTGACGGAATTCCCGGATTCACTTATCTCTGTGGACACCTTCAGGAGCAGGGTAGCCGCGGAGGCCCTGGATGCGGGAGCTGCACTTGTAAATGACATCAGTGCGGGCACAAGGGATGAGGCAATGCTGCCGCTGATTGCATCCCGACAGGTACCCTATGTGATGATGCATATGCGGGGAACCCCACAAACCATGGCACAACTCACTGAATACGAAGATCTGATTTCGGACATCCTTTACTATTTTTCTCAGCGGCTGGAAGCCGCACGCAAACTGGGAATAACAGACTGCATTGTAGACCCCGGTTTTGGATTTGCCAAAACCCTGGAGCAGAATTTTGCCCTCCTGGGAGCCCTGCATCGGTTTGGCACCCTGAAAGCGCCGCTGTTGGCAGGGATCAGCCGAAAGTCAATGATCTATAAGACCCTGGGGGTTTCTGCGGAGGAAGCCCTGAATGGTACCACAGCCCTGCATATGCTGGCCCTTGCGGGCGGCAGTCACATTCTGAGGGTACACGATGTGAAGGAAGCCGTAGAATGCGTCCGCCTCTGGGAAGCTGTTCAGCAGGCCAGATAGGAAGTGGTACCATTAATTTTTCTAATTTTACAAAAACCGGCAGTGATTGGACTTTCTTAATTTTCTGGACTTCGGGATTACGGATCTGATCGATATCCTTTTGGTCGCCATCCTGCTGTACTATCTCTATCGCCTGGTGCGGGGGACGGTAGCCATCAACATTTTTATTGGGATTGTAATCATCTGGGCATTCTGGAAGGGGACGCAGCTCCTGGACATGCGCATGACCAGCAGCATGGTAGGTGGCTTCATGCAGGTAGGCCTTATCGCATTGATTATTGTCTTCCAGCAGGAAATCCGAAAATTCCTCCTCGTATTGGGTTCCACGAATATTGCCAACAAGGAGCGCTACACAAAGCACTTTCGGTTCCTTCGGGAGGAAGGCATGAGCACCGCCCTTGATGTGGATGCCCTGTTGAATGCCTGTGAGGCTATGGGTCGGAATGGGACAGGGGCAATCCTGGTGGTGGAGCGTGACAATTCACTCGATTTTGTCCGTTCATCCGGGGACAGCATGCAAATTGAATTGAACAAGCCAATTGTTGAAAGTATATTTTTCAAGAACAGTCCCCTTCACGATGGGGCCGCCATCATCAAGGGAAATTACATTGTAGCCACCCGGGTGATCCTCCCGGTTTCCAGGGAACGAAGTATCCCACAGCGGTTTGGTCTGAGGCACCGAGCGGCCGTAGGCGTCACCGAGCGCACTGATGCACTTGCACTGGTTGTCAGTGAGGAAACAGGGCTGATCTCCTATGTAAAGAACGGGGATTTTGTAAACTACAAAGATCTGGAGGAACTGGGTCGCATGCTTAGAAAAGACCTCAGTACATGATTTGCAAGAATTGCGAAGGCTCACTGAGAACAGATTTCGGCTATTGTCCGCAATGCGGTGCAAAGATTGTCGGCAAACGCTTAACCTTCAGGGGTATTCTTTCGGATTTTGTCATCATTGTATTTGATATTGACAATTCCTTTATCAGGACCTTTACTCATCTCTTTTCTAAACCCGAGGCCGTTATAAACGGCTATATTTCCGGGGTTCGCAAAAAACACCTGAATCCCATAAGTTATATGGGAATTGCCCTGACCCTTTCGGGTCTTATCGTTTTTCTGATTCAGAAATACTACCGGAGCCTGTTTGATTTTACGGGGGGCAATACAAATGTAAACCCTGTTTTCAGCGAGAAGTGGTCTGATATTGTATTCGATTTCAACGC
>JARRLI010000131.1:0-11307 GCA_037387145.1 Robiginitalea sp.
CCATCAAAGGCTGTGGCAGCTCTTCAGCTCCGGCAGTTACCATGATTGCGTCAAAGGGCCCTGCTTCCGGCCAGCCATTATATCCGTCTCCAATCCGGACTTGCACATTATCGTATCCCAGGTTTTTAAGAAGTTGTCCCGATTGCTTCCCAAGAGATTCAACGATTTCTATAGTGTAGACTTCCCGGGCCAGTTCGGCCAGGATTGCGGCCTGGTAACCTGACCCTGTTCCCACTTCCAGGACCTTGTCTCCTGGCCGGATCCGAAGTTCCTGTGTCATGTATGCCACAATATAGGGTTGGGAGATGGTCTGCCCCTCCCCTATGGGCAACGGTTGATCGCTATACGACCAGGACCTGTAATCTTTGGGGACAAAAACATGACGGGGGACATTTCGCATGGCATCCAGTACTTCAGCGCGGAAGATGTTGCGACCTTCCAACTGTTCCGATACCATTTGTTCCCGCAATTGGCCGTAATCGGTTTGTCCGAAACCGTTCTGGACTGCCGTAAGGAATAGATAAAAAATGATCAGGCGTGTCTTCATATATAACTAAAGTAAAAAAATACGACCAGTGCGTTGCACATTCCCGGATTATCTTCACGATTTTCGGAACCGCCCAAGGACAGCAGTTTTCTTACGGGTATTGATGAAATATACCCCTGTGAGCAATACCACCGCAGCAGTGACCGATTGAAGTGTGATGTTTTCACCCAAAAAGTACCATCCCAGAAACATAGCCACGATCGGGTTTACATAGGTATTTGTAGCCACCTTTTCAGGAGAAACCACTTTGAGCAGGAAATTGAAAGAAGTGAAGGCAACGATACTCCCAAAAATAATCAGGAGCAACATTGCCCACATCGTATCTTTCTGCCATTCTCCTACAGGTACCCAGGATTCCCCGAATGCCAGGCTCATAAGCACCATGAAGATACCACCGATAAGCATCTGGTACCCAGTATTCACAAAATAATTGGCAGGTAAATCTGCCTTGCCTACAAAAAGACTGCCATACCCCCAGGAAAGCATGGCTGAGAAGATCATGAGAATACCAGCTGTGGAGTTCTCCTGCTGTGCAACAGCCTGCTGGCTGATCAGCAAGTACATGCCAATAATTCCCAATCCAACCCCCACCAGGGACATGGGCTGGATCTTCTTCCCCTGGAACAGCCACATCATCAGCAATATAACCAGTGGTTGCGCCGAGATCTCCAGGGCGGCAAAATTGCTGTCTACATATTTCAATGCCCAGACCACGACCCCATTGCCATAACTTAAGAATAAGAAACCTGCTACCGAAGCATTGATCAGTTGCTTCCTGGTGATGCGAATACTTTTGCCCATAAGCAGGGCAATGGCAAATATGAGCACTCCTGCAACCACGAAACGAACTCCGGCCAGCATGAATGGGGCTAATTGACCAACAGCTATCTTGTTAAGCAGGTAGGTAGAACCCCAAATAACGTAGATGGCAAAGAAAGCCGCAATGATCAGTGGAAGTTGGGATCTGTTCTGCATTTCGCAATATTAGGCTATAATATCGAACAAACTGTGGCAATTCACTCCAAACTAAAGCATTCCGGCAACCAGAAATCCCAGGTAGGTCCCTAAGGCGTTCCCCAGCGACCCTATAAGGATGGCGGGGAGAATAAGGTCATTCCGGCCAAAATTCTTGGCAAGGGCCATCGCAGTGGTTCCCCCTCCAATATTGGCCTGGGAGGCAATAGCCGCCATATGCCAGTCATAACGCAAGAGATAGGTTCCCAGAAAAAGGATGATTCCATGGGATGTTACCGTGATCACAACAAAAATGAGCAAAAGCACAGAGAGCTTGCCTGCCGCTCCGAGTGCCTGCAGATCGCAAAAGGCACCAACCACAGCCAGAAAGAGGTAGATCCCCCAGCTGCCAAGGAACATGTTGCCTTTTTGGCGGTGCAATGCAGGTATTTGCGCCAATAACAGGGCCAGGGTGGTTAGGATAATCATGGCGGGAATGTCCCAGCCTATTTCCATAAAGCGAGTTGTAATCAATTCCGTAAGCAACAAGGCCAATGCGCTGAGTCCGATCCAAAGGGAAAAGGAACGAATAGTGAGGGTTGCCTTGTCGTCTTCCACGATGGGGTGATCCCCCTCAGCAGCAGCGGTTTTGGCTGATTTTTGCCGAAGCGGTACTAACTTGCCCAGAACCACGGGTGCTGCGATGGTAACAAAGAACCATAGGGTGGTAAGCACGTTGTCCACAGCTACCGCACTTGTATAAATCAACCCCTGGTCCATGACCCTGTAGTGAAGAGCTACCGCATTGAAATTAATGCTCCCACCAGTATAGGTACCCGCCAGCATACCAGCAAGCGCAGGATACATGCCCTCAAATAAGGGACCGTCCTGTATCACCAGGGTGGCTATAAGCACACCTACAACGGTTCCCAGGCTACCGAGCAGGAATAACACCAGGATGGGAATACCGGTTTTCTTCAACTGTACCAGGTTATCAACAGCTGATTTTTAGATAATTCCGGCCTAAGATACCACTTCCTGAAAATCTGACCGATGCACTATTATGCTGCGAGGAAAATTTGGTTTTACCTTTTGACATTCAATTTGTATCTTCTTACGCTTTTGGAGGATGTAAATAATGTTAATTTTTAAAAATATAACTCCTTGTGCATAAAGAGGATACGATAGAAGATAAAAAGCTCTGGTATTAGGATGCAGTCATATATGAACTGCATATCAAAGCATTTTTCGACAGCAATGGTGAAGGTATCGTGGATTTCAAAGTGATGATCCAGAAGCTGGTTTATCTGGAAGACCTTGGTATTACGGCAATCTGGTTGCTTCCCTTCTATCCGTCCCCCCTCCGGGATGACGGCTATGACATATCGGATTATTACAGCATTAACCCATCCTACGGGCAACTCAGGGATTTTAAACGTTTTGTGAAAGAAGCGCACAAAAGGGGTTTGAAAGTGATAACCGAATTGGTGATCAACCATACCTCTGATCAACATCCATGGTTCCAGCGTGCGCGTACCTCCCCTTCCGGTTCGGATTACCGGGATTATTATGTTTGGAGCGACGATCCGAATAAGTATGGGGATGTCCGTATCATATTCACCGATACGGAGCCCTCAAACTGGTCCTGGGATCCCGAGGCGGGAGCCTATTACTGGCACCGCTTTTTTTCCCACCAGCCTGACCTTAATTTTGATAATCCGCGCGTACAGGAGGAAGTAATAAAAATCATGGATTACTGGTGCCGCCTTGGTGTAGACGGTTTCCGCCTGGATGCCGTACCCTACCTTTTCGAACGGGAGGGTACCAACTGTGAGAACCTTCCGCAGACCCATACGTATCTAAAAAGACTCCGCGCCCATATCGATGCCAACTACGAAAACAAACTGTTCCTGGCGGAAGCTAATATGTGGCCGGAAGATTCGGTATCCTATTTCGGAGAGGCAGACGAGTGCCACATGAACTATCACTTTCCAATCATGCCAAGGATGTTCATGGCCCTGAAGATGGAAGACCGGTACCCCATTATAGACATTATTGACCAGACCCCTGACATCCCGGAATCCTGCCAGTGGGCCATATTTTTGCGAAATCACGATGAGTTGACCCTGGAAATGGTTACCGATGAAGAGCGGGACTATATGTACAAGGTGTACACCAAGGATCCTCAGGCGCGGATTAATGTAGGTATTCGCCATCGGTTGGCTCCGCTCCTGGAGAACAACAGGAGTAAAATAGAATTGATGAATGTGCTGTTGTTTTCCCTTCCTGGCACCCCTGTAATCTACTACGGGGATGAGATTGGAATGGGCGATAATTTCTACCTGGGAGACCGGGACGGCGTTCGCACCCCCATGCAATGGACAGCCGACCGGAACGCAGGTTTTTCAACGGCCAACCCTCATAAATTATTCCTACCTGTGATCATCGATCCGGAATTCACCTACGAATCTGTGAATGTCGAAGCCCACCAACGCAGTGGTTCTTCCCTCCTGTGGTGGATGAAGCGGATCATTGGCATGCGCAAAAGGTACAAAGCCTTTGGCAGGGGAAGCATCCGTTTTCTAGCTCCTTCCAATGCCAAGGTTCTGGCTTTTATTCGCACCTACGAGGATGAAGAAATCCTGGTAGTGGCCAACCTCGCCCGATTTGCACAGGCAGCAGAGCTGGATCTGTCGGATTACCGGGGATATACCCCTGTGGAGGTATTCAGCCAGAATGGCTTTCCTGAAATCAGTGAAGTCCCTTACCTTTTAAGCCTGGCACCCCATGGGTATTATTGGTTTGTCCTGGAACAGGAACAACGGTATACCGAGCCTACTACCCTTCCCTCATTGAGAGCTGCCCAATGGAAGAGCCTCTTTACACACGCTAACCGGAAGCGCCTTGAAAATACGGTTTTCCCAAGGTACCTCAAGGAGTCCGCATGGTTCATGGGAAGGCAAAGAAAATTGCAGAATCTTGAAATCCTGTATACATTGTCACTTCCTGGAGTGGACCCCCCTGTTTCCTTTAATATCATAGAGTGTACCTATAACCAAGGGCTTCCGGAACGCTACCAGGTACCGCTGACCTGGGTTGTTGCCACTGAAACGGAAGGGATTCCAGCAGTTACAGATAAGGCCATTCTCGCCAGGATAACGCTAGGGGGTATGCCGGGGTTCCTTACCGATGCCCTTTATGAGCAAGGTTTCCAAAAGGCTTTTCTGAATGCGCTTTTCCAGAACAGCACAAGGGTTGTTTCAGATGGGGTGCTTAAATTCCGATCCCAGGAATTGCCTGAGTACTCCAAAACTTCCAACCTCCTTCCCCGCGTTGTGGAAGATGAGACCCACCACTCAGCCCTGGAATACGGAGGTCGATATTACCTGAAGCTATACCGTCGTCTGGACGATACCATCAATCCGGACCTGGAAATAAACAGATACCTGCATCGTCAGGGTAAATTTGAATTTATCCCCGCTTTCCGTGGCTTCCTCTCCTTTGAAAAGGATTCAAGAACCGAACTTGCCCTTGCCCTGTTACAGGAGAAGGTCGACCACCAGGGCAGTGCATGGAACTACGCCCGGGATGCCTTTGCCCGGTATCTGGAGGCGGTAGAGACCCGGGGGCAGGATGCGGTCCTGCTTCCTCTGGAGGATTCGGTATTTGATCCGGCAGCTCATGAAGATCTCCCCGAAGTCCTGGGGAACTTGATGGGCAGTTCCTTCCCAGAGCGCCTTATTCAACTGGGTGAAATCACCGCCGAATTACACGAAAATTTCCTTTCAAACCCAAGCAGTGAGGACTTCCGGCCTGAAGCATTTTCACTTCATTACCAACGCTCCGTATACTCCTCCTTCCAGGGATTGACCAGGCGAACTCTGGATCTGCTTAAAACCAGACTAAGCGTTCTACCCGAACCACTGCATCACATTTTTGATGATCTGTCCGGGCACCGGCAGGAGATTCTCAAATTTTTCAAGCGTATTTACGACCACAAAATTGACACCCTGAAGATCAGGACACATGGAGATTACCACCTCGAGCAGGTTTTATGGACCGGCAAGGACTTTGTTATCCGCAATTTTGAAGGAGAGGCCATGCGCCCGCACAGCGAACGGCGATTAAAACGCTCCGGGCTGCGGGATGTAGCCGCTATGTTGCGTTCCCTGGCTTATGTTGCTCAGGTTTCCCTGCAACAACAGCTGCCGCAGGAGGTTTACGATCCGGATCCACAACTCCTGACCTGGACCCAGGCCTGGGTTCATTACAGCTGCAGGCTCTTTCTGCATGGATATTTAAGCTCTGTAAAATCTCCGGGGTTGATACCTGCTGAGGTTGCGGACCGCAAGGCCCTGCTGGAAATCTTTATGATGGAGAAAGCTATGTACGAACTCCTGCACGAATTGGAAAACAGGCCTGAAATGGCACTTTTGCCGGTTCAGGGCATCCGGTATTTACTCAAGACCTCCAAAGAAAGAGCTCCTGTTACAGCAATGACGAATTACAGGATATATTCTTCTTAACCCTTCTAATACGAGATCAGCCTGTTCTAAATGTAGCAAACGAACAAGGGGGTTTTGAATACGACACATGCATCCTAGCCTAATTTTGTATAATGTTTAACTTATTATACGCTTTATTAAACATTTATTAATAAAACAAGGCCACATCATTGCCTACTTTCACAGCATAACATTTAAAACCAATGAAAATGAATCTTTTAAAATTCACATTACCCCTGGCCGTGATCGGATCCTTGACCTTTGCCTCCGCTCAAAAAAGCACTGAATCACAAGATTTGGCACTAAAGCAAATTAAAATGGAAGTAAACAAGCAGGACACCCCTACCATCGTAGGAGTTGCCGCAAGCAACGCGGTTTTCTCTACCCTTGTAGCAGCGGTCAAGGCAGCGGACCTTGTTGAAACGCTCAACAGCGCTGGACCTTTTACCGTCTTTGCCCCTACCAATGATGCTTTTGGTAAGCTGCCGGCAGGAACGGTTGAAACCCTTCTCAAGGCTGAGAACAAAGGGACACTCACCAGTATACTTACATACCACGTGGTTGCCGGCAAAGTTATGGCGAAAGATGTCGTCAAGGCAATTCAGGACAACAGCAATGCATTTAATGTTAAAACTGTACAGGGAGGAACGCTGACCTTTAGCTTAAGCGAGGGTACTGTAATGATTACTGACGAAAAGGGGAATTCCAGTAAAGTAACCGCTACAGATGTAGGTGCTTCAAATGGAGTAATACATGTAATTGACACCGTGGTAATGCCAGAATACTTGAGACGCCTCTCAACCTTTCGCTTTATTTCAGTAAGCCTTTTCATCACCTCCATGAGGTGTTGATCACGGTTCTTTTTATATACTTCATTTATTTCAAGGATCAGCTCTTTCAAATCACGTGACGCCTGAACCCGTTCGCTCGTGGTAATTCTTGACCACTTGCGGGATTCGAATTCTTCAGCTCTTTGAAGTAATTCCATAATAAACTTGTTTTATTCGGGTTTTGAATGAATCAATTTTCTCAAATCCGAAGAAATCTGTTCCTGGTGTGCGGTCAGCAACTCCCGGTTAAAACGCACGCCATCTGCATGCATATCTGCAAGTAGGGGAAACTCAGAAACCTTCGTCTTGGAGTGCAAAATCTAATCTTTCGGCTCAAAATACAATTTTTATTTTATTTGTTTAATACCATTAACATATGTTTAAACAATAGGATAAGTGCCCCCGACCAGCTGAACTGGCATCATTTTCAATGCATATAACTGCCGGCGTTCAGGTCAATTACTGAACCCGTGGCATGATCCATCTTCCCGCTGCAAATAAAGGCGGCCAGGGGTGCGATATCTTCAGGTCGTGTGAGCTCCGGAAGGGATATTTCGGATAACAGGGCATCCTCCCCATGGGTATCGATGAAAGATTCAGCCATAGCCGTTCTGGTAAACCCCGGTGCAATGGTAAAAGACGTAATCCGGTCTTTTCCAAAGGATCTGGCCACTGTCCTGCAGAGGGAGGTCATTCCCCCTTTGGAAGCTGCATAGGCCAGGTAATCTTGAGTTTCCCCCCTGAAGGCAGCCCTGCTGCCGATATAGATAAACCGCCCGCCTCCGTTCTTTTGAAAGTGGTTTATGCCCATCTGGGTCAGGATACCTACAGCGTCCAGGTTAATGGCAAGGGTCTTATTCCAGGTAGCCCTCCAGGCAGCTACCGGCTGATCCACAGGGTGTGGCAGGAAGACCCCTGCATTCAGTACTATGGAATGCAAGACGCCCATTGCATCCACGCAACTGTCGAATAAACGGGTAACATCCCCGGTCTCCTCGAGGTTCGCCTGGTAAATAGTTGATTTGGACTGCGGAAATTCAGCAACCAGTGCTTCTGCGGCTTTCTTACTGGAATTATAATGTACGGCCACGCAGGCACCTTGAAGCATCAATTCCCGGGCGATAGCCCGCCCTATGCCCTGGGAGGCCCCTGTCACCAATATATTTTGTCCTTTGAGTTCCATTGATGGGAAAATAGGTAGATTCCGCAAGAATTCCAATCCACCCAAATCAAATAGGCATTTTATCGAGGGACGGAAGTAACTCCTAAATACTTCCTTAAAAAACTATGCCCGTTTGATGAAAAAATCCGATGTATCACCTCGTCTGCTGTTATCTTATTCTCAGGAACATTCCAGGCGGCAGTATTCAGATAGTTAAAAGCGTGCCTTTCAAGGAAATCTGCCAGGAATGGGAGTTCCTCTGCTGTCCAGAATCCGTTAAGGGAATCGATGATTCCGTCGAAATCTGATCCTATGGCCATGCAATCCCAGGCAAAAAGCCCCTCCCGGTCCAGGACTTCAGCGATGTGCTGAACCTGCCGCCATAATAATTCGGACCTGTAATGCATTATTTTATGACGGAACATGGAGTGTTTAATGTTTGCAAGGGCCTCCCTGGATGCTATGCGCCGTTCGTCCAGCTGAAGCCCAATAATACCGCCGCTTTTGGCGAGTTCTATGATTTCGCTATCGTAGAAATTGATCTCTAACGGATTCATCAGGCGGGAGGTGGTGAGAGATCCGGGACGGGGATAATGATAGGATTGGAGGCCATTACAGGCGCCGTGGCTGATCAGCAGCGGAAAATCTTTGCTCCCTAGTCCCCCTGAGGTTCGCAGGGTATAGAATTCCTGCCGTGCTTTCCCGCTCATGTGCTTTAAATCAGGGAGTATCCTGGTTCCCACATCTTCTGAAAGCATTTCGGCAATCACCTGCCGCCCCAGTTGAGTTATACCAGTTCCCATTCCCCTGGTTTGATTGGTTTTTTCCCTGACCAGGCCCGAAAGACTGGGTGCGTGACCACACATATGATTCCAGAAGTGATGAGCGATGGTAATAAAGAATGGAGGGTATTCCCATTGTTTGATACGCCTCAGAAGCTGAAGCACTTCCTCCGGGTCGGGCTCGAATTCCAAACCGGTATTGAGCACATGCAGGCCCTCAATAGATAGTATTATACAAATGGTATGGATATCCGAATCTGTTTTACCGATAGTTTCTATAGTGGTGTAATCACTAACCAACTGATATCGGAACCTTCCTTCCGGCAGCCTTACCACATACCCATTGCACTGCCTGTAAAATTCATATTCGCGCCTCAGGTCCTTAAAATACTCAGGCATTTCTTGAAGGTGGTCTATTCTTGCATCCCCCAGGCCTGTAGCAAAATTCAACAGCAGGTCGCTGAGAACATCATTTCCAATTTCATTGTTTGCAAAACCTTTTTCCAAAGGGTATAAGGAAGCACAGATGATCCCTACCCCTCCCCTGGCAAGGCTATGGCCGTTGGATTGAGAGAACCTGGTAAGCCCTCCGAGATAATTCAGGAGCTTATCCGACCAATCCGGGGGATCGTACCGCCACAGGCTGGTTTTGTGGAATCTGTTGCGGCTTTGCTTCCCCACGGGGGACTTCCTGAAACTCTGGCCAAAAGGTCTCATAGCCGGATGACAGTGAAAATCAATGTAATTATCCCGTAGGGAATTTCGATCTGTATTTCTTTTGGTAGAAAACAAAAGGCCCAATCTATTTACCGGATGTCATGAATGCTTTATCAGAAAAACACGCATTTTTCAATGTGTTCCAGCATTCATACTTCAAAATAATGCAAATTCCCCAAATGTGAAAACGCCTTCAGACCGATACAAAGCTAAACTTCAGCAAGTATCATAAAGCACGGACAAATGGTAAACTAAATTATATGCATGGCTCCAGCCCTGAATAATGTTAAAAATTGTTTAAAATAGTACCTTTTTATACACAGTACTGTAACAGAAGGGTTTTTCAGCCGTCTTATAAAGTGTAAGGCTTAATCAATCTTACTATTCACTTTACAACTTTAATGCAATCAAAAAACAAACAGTCATGAAAACAGTCATCAATCAATCACCAACGGAATCCAGGAGGTTCAAACCATTTTCTACTTTCAAAGACAGCAAGCGTGTACGCTGGCATGAGTCCAGGAACTACACCTACTGAGAGTGCTGCTTGTGTTGCCTCTTGTTTTCAGAAATAACCGTATGCCCTGCGTACGGTTTTATTTTTTCCTGTATCAGATTGCCGCTTAGAGGCTAATCTCCCGGGTAGCTCCGGATGGATAGATCAATGTTATTAGGGAGTCACAGGAACCGTCCCCGAAATCCACCGTTATCCCAAAACCGTTTTTAATGACATCCATCTGCCCACTAGTCAGGTACGGGCAGCCTATGCTCCCTGCCAGCGGTTCTTTGACTGTAACCGAATAGGTATTGCCATCAGCCTCGACCATCCATGAACCAGTAATCTGAAAAGTAGCATCCAGCAGGGTGTCGCCAAATTGGAATTCGATTTCCTTGCTCCCGTTTTCAAGGATTATTTCCTCTCCCGAAAGGGCAACCTTCATATCGCTCACTACTGAAAATTTGAAACCTATCTCGCCGGGTTCACTCAATGAATACGTCCGGGTCCCATTGAGTTCTGCGTTTCCCACAAAGAAACTGTTGTAGACCGCTGTAAATGACCTGGTTCCTGCCTCTCCGGCGCCATAGGTCACCTCCAGGGTCCCGTTGACATTATCCGTTCCGTTGAGAAGGCAATTTCCAAACACCACTGAGTAGCCTGTATCGGTATAGGTCGCCTCATAACATGCCTCGTCCGCAAACTTTCCATCGGAGTTGGATGATTTTTGGAAGAGAACTGTCAGGATTTCATCAGCCGCACCCGTCCACTGATCGGTTTCCATGATGGTCTTCAATTCTGCCGTCTCGAGCTGTACCTCCTGCGCAAGATCCTGACTTTCGGCATCCTTGCTGCAACTTTGGAGTAAAACCTGCGCAATACCCAATAGAAATACAAGTGTCGTTCTTGAAAAGTAACTTTGTTTCATAGCACCGTTTTAGGGGATTCCCTATAAAAACGGGGGCCGAAATCCTTTAGTACAACAATCTCCATGTATTCGATGAATGGAGAGGGTTTACTAACGGATGGTAAAGAGCGAACGGTCTATGGAAGGCAAAAGCTTAAGTGCATTCTCGTAGTAAACTTTCCTAAGGACCTCCTCGGGAAGGTCGATCCCGTACATGGTCCAGAATGCATGGTATTTCTTGTGATACGGAAAATACTCATCCGCTGTTTCCAATACCCTGAAATAGGTAGGGAATTCAGAAGGCACCCAGCTATCTTTTCCGAAAAGTATGCGGTCCTGGTATTGTATGAAGAACTTCCTTGCTGCCCTGGGTTGTCTCCCTAACTCTGCTATTATTGCCCCGATCC
>JARRLI010000132.1:0-8626 GCA_037387145.1 Robiginitalea sp.
CATTTTCCATTATTTTTGCAGTCCATTGAGATACTAAATGATACAGCGCATACAGACGGTTTACTTGTTATTTGCAGCCCTACTAACCGGGGTCCTTCCTTTCTGGGCCTATTTGTGGACCGATCAGGGAGGTGAAGCCGTATTCGCGCGTCAGGAGATTTGGGTTGCCGGGGGTTTTTACGCCTCAGCCCTCTTGGCAATCATTGCCATTCTCCGCTATACAGACCGAAAACAACAATTCGTGTTGAACCGCTTCAATATCTTATTGAACCTTTTTTTACTAGGATTTTTCGTATTTCTGTCCCTAAATATATCCGGAGAAACCGCGGTTTCTGAGAAGGGTATTGGGATGCTCATTCCTATTTTTTCTATCGTTTTTTTAGTGCTGGCCAACAAGGCCATTAAAAGGGATGAGGATCTTGTAAAATCTGTGGACCGATTGCGATAAGCCTTTTATCTTAGTAGTATTAGTGCGATGACCCCGAAGTAGCCCAGCGCTCGCTTCGGGGTTTTGCATTGCAGGCGGGCTATTTAGAACCTGGTGCGTGGAAATTGCAATATAACCCTCTATTTTATTTAACTGTATACCCCTTACCCTCCATACAGGCGGAAAAAGCTTTCTTAAAATTGTTCATCAGTTCTTTCTGTGCTTCCGCTGCCGCAGCGTTATTGGCCTCCTGCTGCCTTTGGTCGTTGGCAACTTTGCTTCTCCTGCCGCGGATTCCTCCAACAACTGCTCCAATGGCTGCTCCCTGCCCGGCATCGCCGGCAATAGCACCGATTGCAGCGCCTGCGGCGGCACCTCCGGCAGCACCCCTAACAGCTGATCCATCTACCGATGTATCTACATCAGCGGCGACTACATCCGGAGGATTCATCGGATCTACACCAGATTGTTCTTTGGCCCACCTGTAGCAAGCCATTTCATCCGCATCCTGCTGTTCGCGGTTCTGGTCATTCGATGGGAATACATACAGGCCAAAGCCGCTTGCCAGGGATTCCTGGCCCTGCATCTTTTGAGTTCCCCCAAATCCGATCAGGAGCCCAACCAATAAAAGATAAAATGACTTCATGATTATGCTGTTGAATTGTTAAAGATTATTTGGGTTTATAAATACGTAACCGAGTTGTTCAAGCACATCGGCCTCGTTATAAAATGCAAAGGTCTTGACGATTTTACCTTGTTCAATCTTATAGCTCGTATTGACCCAGATTGTGGCCATATCACCATTTTTATAGGTTATTTTGAGCTCTGCCCAGTTCGCTACCCAGTCGCCTTTATTTGGTCCGTCCGCGATAGTTAATCCGGCAAATTGTGAACGGGTGTATTTTATGCCTTCATATAGATTTTCCACATTGGATTTCCAGCCGGCAACAGCAGCTTCGCGGTAAATGGTGTCACCAAAAGAAGGACCATAACCTACATATGTATCTGCCAACAGATTTTCCATGGCGTTGTGGTCCAACTTTTCAACGGCCTCTACATAGTCTTTAACCACATTGATATTCGCTTCGTGATTTGTGCTGCCACCGCATGATATTATTAAGGGTAACAGGGTTAGAAACAGGTACTTTTTCATGAAAGTGAATGGTTTTAATTCCTAAATGTTTTAAACGGCAAACTAACACGGGTGTCGTGCTGAGTTGCGAAAGCTGTAATAATACAATTAATAATTTATGGTGGTGACAATTTCACCCTTTTATTAATAAGCTCAATTTGAAATTTTCCTATTGAACTTTTGCCACAAAGCCTATGTAGCCCGTTTCCGATTCCAGGCCCTAAATCCCTCATACGGTCTTTAACAGGGTACGCCAAAAACCTCTTTTGGTTTGCAATCCAAACCGGTATTGCACCCCACAGAGGAACTGCGTTGGGGACGCCCCCTCCCCAATACCAAAGTATTCATCCAAGCTGCAGGATCCATGCAGTTTGGCGTACTCCAAGGCCTTGAATGAATCCAACACTATTTATTGTATTCATCGACGCTCAGTAAGACTTTCGAGCTTTCCCAAAATACCGGCAAGCCTTGCGTCCATTTCATTTAGGATGTCGCGGATCATGTAGTTTGCATCCAGCATATTTTCGATCGCGGCGTAGGTTTCAGGCTCGCTGACCAGTTCAATGAAATCTTCATCGGATAATTCATGTCTGCTGTACTGAAGGTCTCTGTCGTAATCCCTGTCGTATTGAGGCCCACCGATTATCCCTAGGCTCCCGACCTTGCGGCGTAAGTCGTAAATGGATCCGTAATAAAATATATGGCCTGCAAAATCCAGATGGTCCCTGTAAAACTGTTTTGCCCTGATAAACCCAGCAAGTTCTTCCAGTAATTCAGCGTCCTCAATAAGGCTAATCCGCCCTGAGGAAATGGCTTCATCGTATGTGGTTAAGATAGGATCCACAAAAGGGGCATCGAATGCACCACCGGCCCAGTATTTAAGACTGTCTACGGGGAATCCCCAGGGGTCTGTGCCCACTGCATTCAGAAAGGATTCCATACGGTAAATGCCTATCTTACCCTTTTTTTCACCTTCTGCAAACAAGCCCTGTGTGCTTATGAAGTCTTTTTTTAGGGATAGGTATAGCTCCATACGTTCCTCATCCCTTTTACGCTCCTCATTCCAATTGTTTATCTGAAGTGCGATGAGTATCCCAAGCACTACCAGAATTATTTCTCCAAATGCGTAAAACAGATAATGGGAAAGACGATTTTTGGCCAGGAATTCGTGACGCAATTTCCTTAAAAACCCGAGCATACAGTAATTTTTGTTAATGTCACAATTAATCCTTTAACCACATAGCGGGTTTTATAGTCTTAAAAAACCTTTCAGGGGCGGGTCCCTTCCCGTACAGTTATTTCGGTTATTCTATAACCTCATAAACCCCCATCTTCTCAGCTTTATTTTTGAAGTTCAGGTCTCCTATCTTATTACATTTAAAAGAATCTTTGACTTTAAGGTAACAGGATTCAGAGATAAGGATCTGATTTGCATCAGCGGCATCCTGCAGTCTGGCTGCCGTGTTTACGCTATCCCCTATAACAGTATAATCAAGCCGCTTCAGGCTGGCGGATCCGATATTGCCGGATACCATTTCCCCACTTTTAATGCCTATGGAGACCATGGGGCGGTAGTGTTCCGTTCCTTCTTCTTCCGGGAGTTTGTTTATGGCTTCCCGGATAGCCAGGGCCGTCTCGATGGCTCGATCCAGCTGATATTCGCCCCGGAAAACAGCCATGACAGCATCTCCGATAAACTTGTCCACATACCCTTCCTGAGCTATTATCTCTTTTACGATGGTATCAAAATAGGTGTTCAGCATTCGTACTACCTGATCAGGAGGTACCTGTTCACTGATGGAGGTAAACCCGCACAAGTCGATGAACATCACGGTGGCCTCTATGTTTTCGCTTGCATTGATCTTGGATTCATATTCCTGCCCGCTCATAAAATTCAATACGTTTTCATCCACGTACATCCGCAGGATATTGTTTTCCTTTACTGCCCTGAGCGTATCGCGGATCTGGCGTACGTGTTCCAGGGTCTTTTCCATGGTAATGGTCAGGTCATCAAAGTTTATCGGTTTTGTGACAAAGTCAAAGGCGCCCCTGTTCATGGCCGTGCGGATATTGTCCATATCCCCGTAGGCGGAAACGATGACGGCCTTGAGCAGTGGGTTCAGCTCATGCAGCTTGGAGAGCAGGGTAAGCCCGTCCATCTCCGGCATATTGATGTCGCTGAGGACCAGGTCTACCTCGGGGTCCTGCACCAGTTTATCCAGGGCTTCCTTCCCATTATATGCAAATAAGAACTCGTATTTGTTGTTGCGGATCTGCTTGCGGAATTTTTGCTTGATCAGGACCTCCAGATCCGTTTCGTCATCTACTACCAGTATCTTAGCCATTAGTTCAAATCGCTTAATTTGTCTTTCAATAATTTAAAATCCAGGGGCTTTGTCAGGAAATCATTGGCCCCCAGCCGTTCGGCCGTTGTGCGGTTATGTTCGTCCCCGTAGGCCGTGATCATCATCACAACCGGCGGCGGGTTGTCAAAATCCGTTCGGATCTTTTCAAGCAATTCCAGGCCGGTCATGCCCGGCATATTGATATCTGAGAGTATCAATACGGCCTTTTGTTCCATGCCTTCCATCGCTTTTATAGCCTCTTCTCCAGAGAAGGCGAAATGAAACTCCAGGTCCCCTTTTCGGATCTCCCTGCGAAAACGTTGTAGCGTACCCCCGTGTCCCTTGGTTACAATATCATAACTCATCGAAAGCCCCAGTCCGGTACCCTGCCCAGTGGCCTTGGTGGTAAAGAAAGGCTGGAAGATTTTTTCCTTTATATCCTCCGGGATCCCGTTGGCGTTATCACTTACCTGTATTTCAGCTCCTTTGTCCGTCTTCTTAGTTTTTACTGTTACTTTGGGTTGATATCCTTCCGGAGCCTGACTTGTTTTCTCGTTTACGGCATGGAAGGCATTGGTCAGCAGATTCAGCAGAACACGGCCGATTTCCTGCGGCACTACATCTATCTGAGGCAAAGATTCATCAAAATCGGTTTCCATACCAGCATTAAAGGACTTGTCCTTGGCGCGCAATCCATGATATGCCAGACGAAGATACTCATCGACCAGGGCGTTAATGTCTGTAGGTTCCTTCTTTCCGTCGCTGCTGCGGCTGTGCTGCAGCATTCCTTTTACGATGCTGTCGGCCCTTTTTCCGTGATATGTGATCTTTTCAAGATTTTGTTTTATATCATTCGATATTGATTTTGCCTGCTGATAATCCCCATTCTGGATTTCCTCATGCATCTCGTCAATCAGTTCGGTGCTTACCTCAGAAAAATTATTGACAAAATTCAGCGGATTCTGGATCTCATGTGCAATACCTGCGGTGAGTTCGCCAAGACTGGCCATTTTTTCAGAGTGGATAAGCTGTTGCTGGGTTTCCTTAAGTTTGTTATATGCTTTTTCTATTTCTCTGGCTTGTTGGAGTTCTTTCTGCTGGGTTCGCTGTCTTTCCTGGACTATTAAACGCCTACGTTGAATTTTGTGGGTGCCAAATACTCCGCCTATAAAGATCAAGCCATAGGATGCATAGGCCCACCAGGTTTGCCACCAGGGCGGATGAATAATTATATCCAGGCTGATCCCTTCCATATCCCATACCCCAAGACCGTTTGCTCCACGCAGCCTGAAGGTATACGTGCCTGGTGATACATTTATATAGAATGGGGTTTCTCCGTCCCTTACATCACCACGCCATCCCCGGTCATACCCTTCCAACATGAATTGCAGGACATTGGACTCAGACTCATTGAAATCAAAACAGGCCACCGCAAATGCAAAGGTATTTTCGCCTCTTTCCAATTCTATTCTATCGGTCCTCCAGATAGGCTCCTTTAGTATATTTTTCGATTCTCTGGTAACCCCACTAACCATATTGTCATCCATTAACTTGAATCCGGTAATTCTGAGGTCCGGTGGAATGGATTTAACTTCTGTCAAAAGTTCATCAGGGTTGAATACATGTAATCCACCATAACGCACAAACATAAGGTCTCCGTCCTCGGTTATAGCCCCTGTACATGTTGACCCTATACTCCGCATAACCCCATGACCTTCGTCATAAATGGAGAATGTTTCGCTTATGGGATCGAATTCAATTAATTCATAATCGGTGGCGATCCAAATATTTCCACCTGGGTGCTGAAGTATAGACTGTATCCTGCTCCCGGGCAACAGGCTATTTCCAGAACTGTACTGTTTCAATTCACGTGTGGTGGGATTAAGTCGGTAGAGCCCATAATTCCAGTCAGAAAACCATAGATTTCCATTAGGATCCGTTATCATATGGCAAACCAAACCAAATGGAAGGTTCCTGGTAATAAAAGGCTCAAATGACTTGGATGACGGATCGAACCGATCCAGGAAAAGGGGTGTTTCTGAATTTCCTCCAAAATCTCCCCCACCTACCCAGATATCGCCCTCTTTATCTTCATAAATAGACCAAACAAAGGGTCCGGAAATGCTGTTGGGATCATCCGGATTATACTCGAAAATTTCATACTCCTCATTTTCAGGATCATACCGGATTACACCATGCCCCCAGAAGGAGATCCAGATATCTCCGGCAGTGCTTAGTAGAATCGGATACATCCACCACTGATCTGGAGGACCTATTTCAGGGAGGAACTTCTTAAAATTTCCATCCTGGTGATCACCAATAAAATAGCCTTCTTGGGTGCCTGCCCATAGCTGACCTGACCGGTCAAGGGAAATGCTTCCCATAAAGGAGGAAATTGTCGGAGAAGCTGATCCGGGCTTAAGCTTCACCTGCTCTATATCCTTAAAATTCTTATCCACTTTCCATAAAGAAGACCTCATAATCGGAAAATCAGGCGAAGGTGGTGATTGTGCAATCCAGGTGGACCCCTGCGGATCTTTCAGAATGCCACGGTAAACACCAAGGGAGTCCCCTAGTTCTTCGAAATGATAAAAGGGAAATTTAAATTCTTTTTCTTTTACCTTATAGACTTCTTTTCCCTCCCCTGCCGTGGTAATCCAAATTGTCCCATCATCACTTTGGTAGGTTTGCCAAATAAAGTTTGACTTTAGCATATTATCCTCTTCACCAGCTTCAAAGTGTTTACTGACACCAACGTTTGGATCGTAAACATTAACCCCGCCGGAAACAGCGGTTATCCAAAGGCGCTGATCCCTATCTTCAGTGATAGAAGATATGTGACTCCAGGGACTTGAGTTAGTTGCGTCCGTACCCTGTAAAAATGGCATTGACAGCTTGCCCGGGCTTTGAGGATCAAATGGATAATTCCTAAAAGTTTGGTTCTCCTTGTCAAAAAGATGCAGTCCGTCCCCTGCCGTGCCCACCCAAAAATTACCCTGGCTATCCTCATACATAGCCCTGACCTTGTTGTTGGATATGGTGGTGGGGTCATTTGGGTCGTGCAAAAAACGTTTAAAGGAATCTGTCCTGGCATCATACCTGTTCAGGCCTCCGGCATCATCCAGGTCCCAGGGCATTCCCGTGGCTACCCATAATACCCCATCCTTATCTACATAAAGCCCTCTTACATCATTGTTGGAAAGTGAGTTCGGATCATTAGGGTCATGGGAGTACCTTTTAAATTTCCCCGATTCCTTGTTGAGCCTGGAAAGCCCCTGGGTTCCAGCGATCCAAATATCCCCCTCAGAGCCTTCAATGATGGCACTTGTTTCTCCGGGGAGTATGGATTCGGGATCATCAGGATTGGTTGTGAATCTGGTGAATGACTCCTGATCAGGATTTAAGGCGGTAATACCTCCACCGCTCCAGTGCGTCAGCCAGATAATACCGCTGCGGTCCAGGCAGATATCCTCAATGTAATCACTATTCAAGGTATTCTGGTTGATGGGATCCGAACTGTAGGTGATAAAATTTGTACCATCATACCGATGTAAGCCTGCCTGAGAACCAAACCACATATAACCAAGACTGTCCTGGATCATTTTCGCAATACTGTTCCCGGAAGGTCCCCCCGGCAATTCTATCCGCTCGAAAAGCAAATCATTCTCCGGGGAATCCCCAGGCGTAACGTTTTGCGCAAATGAATAGAAGGCACTCAGGAAAACCGAGATGGCCAGCAAAATTGTCTTTGTAAATGGCTCTTTAATGGTCATTTGACGCTTATACAGGTAAGGTAACAAAAAATTTCGCCCCTTCGCCTTCTTTGCTTTCGAGGTTGAGCTGTCCTCCATGTCCCTTGGTAACAATATCATAACTCATCGAAAGGCCAAGTCCGGTACCCTCCCCTGTGGACTTGGTGGTAAAGAAGGGTTGGAAGATCTTTTCCCTGATAGCTGCAGGAATACCGCCTCCGTTATCTTCTACTGTAATTTCCACCCCATTCTTGGCTTTTTTAGTTTTGATCCATACCGTGGGTTCATACCCTTTCTGCGCTATATCCTTGTGTTGGCTCACGGCATGAAATGCATTGGTAAGGAGGTTTAGCAATACCCGTCCGATATCCTGGGGAACCACATCCACCCGTGGCAGTTCGGGGTCAAAATCCGTTTCCATAGCGGCGTTGAAGGACTTGTCTTTGGCCCGCAGCCCATGGTAGGCCAGGCGCAGGTATTCGTCTGCCAGCTTGTTCAGGTCGGTGGGTTCTTTTTTGCCATCCCCGCTGCGGCTGTGCTGCAGCATCCCTTTTACGATACTGTCGGCCCGTTTTCCATGCAGGGAGATTTTATCCAGGTTCTGGTCGATATCTTCCAAGAGGTCCTGCTCCAGTTTGGCATTCCTGTCTTTGGTCTCTTTTCCGGACTCCTCCTTCAACTCGTCGATCAGTTCCCGGTTGACCTCCGCAAAATTGTTCACAAAGTTCAGCGGGTTTTGTATCTCATGGGCAATACCGGCGGTCAGTTCCCCCAGGGAGGCCATTTTTTCGGAGTGTATCAATTGGTCCTGGGTGGCCTTTAGCTCAGCATAGGCTTTTTTGATTTCCCGGGCTTGTTCCAATTCTTTTTCCTTTGCCGCCTGCTGCGCTTTTTCCAGGGTCCGTGCTTTTTGATACAGGTGTAACCGATATCCTAAAAAGCCGAGCAGCATCAGATACCCCGTATAAGC
>JARRLI010000133.1:0-4512 GCA_037387145.1 Robiginitalea sp.
AGATCAAGAGAAAGCACGCATTCAAGAGCCATATCTTGACCAAGAAATCCAAAAAGCGAAAGCTCAAGCTTACGCACTCAACATTGGTCCACAAGGCTGATGAGACGAGTATCAAGGAACAATTGCGACTTAAATAACACCGCGATTGTATCGGTAAATGTTAACCATGGAGTCAGGCCCTAAAGTATCCGCCCAAGCGGGACGCCTGCTACAAAAAACTAAAGAAAAATGCCAAGATCAGTAAATTCAGTTGCTTCCAGAGCCAGGAGAAAAAAGGTGATGAAGCAAGCCAAAGGGTACTACGGAAGACGTAAGAACGTCTGGACCGTAGCCAAGAACGCGGTTGAAAAGGCCATGCAATATGCCTACAGGGACCGCAGAACCAAAAAACGAAACTTCCGCTCTCTCTGGATCGCCCGTATCAACGCAGGTGCACGGATGCACGGAATGTCCTACTCAGAATTCATGGGAAAGGTCAAAGCCAATAACATCGAGCTGAACCGCAAGGTGCTGGCCGACCTGGCGATGAACCACCCGGAAGCCTTTAAGGCAGTTGTGGACAAGGTAAAATAAGATAGAATCGCTTACTCGCTAAGACCCCGGTCCCGATAGCTATCGGGACCGGGTTTTTTTATTCCCCCTGAAGGGTTAGCACCAGTTTCCTTCCGGCAGCCCGGTCCCGGTGTTCACAAAGGTATATTCCCTGCCAGGTACCAAGATTCAGACCTCCCCGGCTCACGGGAAGGAGGAGGGAATTTCCCATAAGCGAGGCTTTGATGTGTGCAGGCATATCGTCCGATCCCTCGAAGGTATGTTCATAATAAGGAGCATTCTCCGGCACCATGATGTTCATATGACGTTCAAAATCTCCCCGGACGGTCGGGTCCGCATTCTCATTAAGGGTAAGGCTGGCGGAAGTATGCTGGATGAATACGTGAAGCAGGCCTGTCTGCACAGGGCCGAGCTCCGGTATGGCCTCAAGTATACGGCCAGTGATCAGATGGAACCCCCGTGGGTACGATGGAAGCCGTATTTCGCGCTGTAACCAGGTCATTGCAGGTGAAATTTACGTTAAACAAATCGGAAAGACCAATGAAATCTGGGGATAAAAGTACCTTTGCCCAAATCGAGTACCTATGAGCCTTGCGGATGTAAAACTGGTGGTTACTGATATGGATGGGACCCTTTTGAATTCCCGCCACCAGGTTAGTGCGCGCTTTTTTGAACTGCAGCGGGAACTCAGCCAAAAGGGAATCCATTTTGCTGCGGCCAGTGGCAGGCAATACCAGAGCATTGCGGTGAAATTATCCCCAATTCTGGATGAGGTATTCATCATCGCGGAAAACGGGGGGCTACTCAGGCACCAGGGGCGGGAATTGCTCTCCACCCCATTGGAGCCAACCGTGCGGGACGAGGTACTGGATACCCTGCAAGATATATCGGGAGCCCATGCAATACTCTGCGGAAAGGACCAGGCCTACCTCCTTCCCCCCAGCCCGGCCTTCCTGGAGCAACTGGGAGAATACTATACAAAATTTGAATTCCTGGATCGTCTACAGGAGTTTCCCGGTGAAATCATGAAGATTGCGGTCTACCACTTCGAAAGCTCCGAAAAATACATCTATCCTGCTGTACAATTCTACGAGGATCGCTTAAAAGTGAAGGTTTCCGGAGCGCACTGGGTAGACCTTTCCCACCCGCAGGCACATAAGGGGCATGCACTGGAACTCCTGCAACAGGAATTGGGTATACCCCCCGAGGCAACCCTGGTTTTCGGGGATTACAATAACGACCTAGAGATGTTAGGGAGGGCATCCTTCAGCTACGCCATGGCCAATGCACATCCGGAAGTACTAAAGACTGCCAGGTACCAGACCCTTAGCAATGACGAATCAGGGGTGGAAATCGTTTTGCAAGAGCTACTGCAGTTATTGGATTAGGTTTTCTGTTTTTTCTTTCGGGCTGCCGGGAAGAGCACATTATTGAGGATAAGGCGGTACCCCGGTGAATTCGGGTGTAATTCAAGTTCGGTTTTAGGGTCTCCCACCCGGTGCTGATAATCTTCAGGGTCGTGCCCCCCGTAGAAGGTGAAAAATCCCCTCCCCTTGATTCCATGAATATAGCGGGCTTCTCCGTTGAGGCGATTCTCCCCCAGGACCAGCACGGTAGGTTTAATCTCAGCGCGGGTAAAGGCTGTTGTCTGACCCATGAAACCCTTTACCAGCGCCGTATGGTTCTGACATAACATGGTGGGCACAGGGTCCCATTTTGCTGAAAAGTCCATCAGTGAAAAATAATCCGATTCCCGTGGGACATCATCCCGCTTGTTGGTCATGTCTATAGAGGAGAACTCATACCGCCTGGGATTCCGCTCCAACACGAAGTCCGTAAAGGCAAAGGTCTTGCTGTAATCAAGTTGTTGCTGGTAATTCGGATCCGAGGGGTCCCCGTCAAACATGGGTTCGCAAATATCTACGCCCTCCGCTGCAAGCGCGATATCAAAACTATCGGTGGCCGAGCACATGGCAAACATGAACCCACCCCCGATCACATAGTTCCGGATTTTACCGGCAACATCCCCTTTTTCCTCTGAGACCTTGTCGTAGCCCAGCTTGGCTGCCAGGGCTTCGGATTTTGATTTGTTATCAATATACCAGGGGGCTGCCCTGTAAGCCCCGTAGAATTTGCCGTATTGCCCGGTGAAGTCCTCGTGATGGAGGTGGAGCCAGTCATAGAGGGCCAGTTTGTCATCCAGTACGTCCTCGTCGTAAATGGTCACATAAGGAATTTCCGCATATGTCAGGACCATGGTAACCGCATCGTCCCAGGGTTGTTTATCCTTGGGGGAGTACACGGCTATTTTGGGAGCTTTTTCCAGGATCACGGCTTCCATATTCCTGGAGGGACTGGAGATTTCATCCAGCATCTGTTCCGCCTGGGCATCAGACAACACTTCAAAAGAAACACCCCGGATGCGGCATTCGTTGCGGATCGGTTCGCCGTCAGGAAGCAGAAAAGAGCCACCCCGGTAATTGAGCAACCACTGTACCTTTTGTTGCTTGGTGAGCACCCAGTAGGTAATTCCATAGGCTTTCAGGTGGTTATCCTGACTTTCGGCGTCCATCGGGATAAGGATAACGGAAGCTGAGGCCTGCGATATCCCGAAAAAGATAAAGAAAGTCAACGGCAGTATCAGGTGGGTAAAAAATCGGAAGCCGCCATCTGTTTTAAAAAGGTACATCATCATCGGGGTCTTCCGAAGGAAGGTCATTCATTGAACTTCCAAACGCCTGGTCCGTGTTGGGAAGATCCTTTGTAAGGAAGGGGTTTTCACCCTCCACATTCATTTTGGATTGAAACTCAAAGGGAGAATCAAAGTCATCCAAATTATCAAATTTCCCCAGATGAGCAATGAACTTTAACCGAATATTATCTAATCCCCCGTTCCGGTGCTTGGCCACAATGAACTCAGCCTGACCCTGGGTAGGGGTGCGTTCCTCATCATCCCATTCATCAATTTTATAATACTCCGGACGGTAAATGAAGGAGACGATATCCGCATCCTGCTCAATGGCACCTGATTCCCTAAGGTCGGAGAGAATAGGCCGTTTGCTGCCACCCCTTGTCTCCACGGCCCGGGAAAGCTGGGAAAGCGCAATAACAGGAACATTTAGTTCCTTGGCAAGGGCCTTTAGATTCCTGGAAATAGAGGAGATCTCCTGTTCCCGGTTGCCTCCTTTCTGGCTCGTACCTGAAGTCATTAACTGAAGGTAATCGACCACCACAAGTTTGATCTTATGCTGGGATGCCAGCCGCCTTGCCTTTGCCCGAAGGTCAAAGATGGACAGGGAGGGCGTATCGTCTATAAATAAGGGGGCCTTTTCAAGGGTTTTAACCTTCACATTGAGCTGTTCCCATTCGTGTTTCTCGAGTCTTCCGGTGCGAAGTTTATCGGACGATAAACCCGTCTCGGAAGAGATCAGGCGCGTAATAAGCTGTACTGAAGACATTTCCAGGGAAAAGAAAGCCACTGGGATATTGGCATTGACAGCGATATTCCGGGCCATGGAAAGGGTAAGCGCCGTTTTACCCATCCCGGGGCGGGCGGCTATTATTATTAGGTCACTTGGCTGCCATCCGGAAGTGAGTCGGTCAACCTTATCGTAACCGGACGGGATACCGCTGAGACCCTCCTGGTTTGAAATTTCTTCAATTTTTCGTTTGGCCTGCATCACCAGGTTCTGGGCCGTCTCAGCAGAGCGCTTAAGATTCCCCTGGGTAACTTCGTACAGTTTTGCCTCCGCATTGTCCAGAAGATCGAAAACATCCGTTCCCTCCTCATAAGCCTCCTCAATGATCTCGCTTGAAATTTTGATAAGACTGCGCTGTATGTATTTCTGCAGGATAATGCGCGCATGGAATTCAATATGGGCAGAGGAAGCTACTTTTTGAGTGAGTTTTATAAGGTAAAAGTCACCCCCTGCAATTTCCAGTTTGCCATCTTGCTTAAGT
>JARRLI010000134.1:0-3869 GCA_037387145.1 Robiginitalea sp.
TCGGCTTTATGTTCGCCTACTCAGAGCGACCCGGAACCCTGGCCGCCAGGAAACTGGAGGACGACATTCCCGATACGGTCAAAAAACGACGCCTGAGGGAGATCATAGATCTGCAGCAAAAGCACAGCCTGTACCGAAGCCAGCAGCATGTTGGCAAGGTGGAGGAAGTCCTCATCGAGGGGAATTCCAAAAAATCAGACATGCATTGGATGGGCCGGAATTCTCAGAATACCGTTGTGGTCTTTCCCAAGGAGCATTATAAGGTAGGGGAATTTGTCCTGGTACGTATTGATGACTGCACTTCAGCCACCCTACTGGGCACTGCAGTGAACTATTCAGATAAAAAGTAAGGCATGGTGAACCTGCAAAGCATAAAACAGCGATTCGAAATCATAGGGAATGACATCCATTTGAACCGGGCCCTGGAAAAGACCATTCAGGTGGCACCTACAGATATTTCAGTACTGGTAACCGGAGAGAGCGGAGTAGGGAAGGAATCCATTCCAAAAATCATTCACTCCCTGTCCCACCGAAAGCACAATAAATACATAGCCGTGAATTGCGGGGCTATCCCCGAGGGCACCATTGACAGTGAATTATTCGGGCACGAAAAAGGAGCCTTTACCGGAGCCACCCAAACCCGCAGCGGGTATTTTGAAGAAGCCGATGGGGGTACCATTTTCCTGGATGAGGTCGGAGAACTTCCCCTTACCACTCAGGTTCGTCTGTTGCGCGTGCTTGAGAACGGTGAATTCCTGAAGGTAGGATCCTCCAGGGTACAAAAAACCGATGTGCGGATCGTTGCAGCCACCAACCAGAAAATGCAGGAAGCCATTCGGGATGAGAAATTCAGGGAAGATCTCTACTACCGGTTGAGCACGGTGGTGATCCATTTACCTCCCCTGAGGGACCGTAACGAAGACATCCACCTGCTGTTCAGAAAGTTCGCCTCTGATTTTGGCCAGAAATACAAGATGCCCACTATCCGTCTGGACGAACCAGCACATGCACTGTTGCTTCATTACCGCTGGCCGGGTAATATCCGCCAGCTTCGAAATGTAGCCGAACAGATTTCAGTGCTGGAACAGCAACGGCTCATTTCTGCAGACGTACTCCGCTCCTACCTGCCACCTGAGGCTTCGGCCGCCAACCTTCCGGCAGTAATTCCCCAAAAGCGAGGAACTGAGGACTTCAGCAACGAGCGGGAAATTCTCTACAAGGTCCTGTTTGATATGAAGTCCGACCTGAATGATCTGAAGAAACTCACCCTTGAACTCATCAAGCACGATGATACCCAGCGTGCACGTGAGGAAAACGAACAACTGATCCGGAAAATTTATGGAGACAACGGAGAAGTCGTGGAAGAAGAGACTAATATTTCAGTACTCCCCGCGGTAACGGCTGAACCAGAAAATCATCCGGTGCCACCTCCTGTACCCCCGGCGGACAAGTATCATTTTGCAGAAGAGATCGAAGAGGAAGAAACCCTATCTTTACAGGAAAAGGAGATCGAACTGATCAAAAAATCCCTGGAACGAAACAAGGGAAAAAGGAAAGCAGCAGCGGCTGAGCTGGGAATCTCAGAGCGAACGCTCTACCGTAAAATCAAACAATACGACCTGTAAGAACTCGTCTATGAAATTTCCAAGGCCTCTTGGCACCCTATTATCCTTTCTGTTGATGGCAGGATTTCTGTTGGGATGCGGTGCTTACAATTTCACCGGAGGAGACGTTGGGACTGCTGAAACTTTTCAGGTAAATTATTTCCAGAACTACGCATCCCAGCGCCCCGGGTCTACATTCGATCCTGGCCTGGACCGGGATTTTACCCTTGCGCTGCAGGACCTTATCCTGACCCAGACCAGCCTGGATCTGGTCACCTCCGGCGGGGACCTGCTCTATGAAGGGGAAATTGTGGAGTATCGTGTTTCTCCCATGACTGCCACGGCAGAACAGCGCGCTGCACAGAACCGCCTGACCATTGCCGTGAATGTGCGGTTTTACAACAAAACAAAGGAGGAAGCAAACTTCGAACAGCGCTTCTCTTTCTTCTATGATTATCCGGCCAGTGCCCAATTAGTTTCGGTCCGGGATGAGGCGCATCAGGAAATTTTTGAAAGGATCAACCAGGATATCTTCAACAAATCCCTGGCAGACTGGTAGCTGTATGAAAGTAACTGATTTTACAAACTTGTTGCAGGACCCTCAGCAGGTGCGGGACAGGGACCAAACTACCCAGCTCGAGGAGGTACTTGATGCCTATCCCTATTTTCAGGCTGCACGTGCCCTGTACCTTCGGGGATTAAAAAACCAGAAGAGCTTCAGGTACAATCAGGCTTTGAAGTATACGGCGGCCTGTACAGCAGACCGTGAGGTCCTCTTTGACCTCATTACTTCAGAGGTTTTCCTGCAAAACCAGATAGCTGATTCCATCTCCGGAAAGATGCCGGTAGGTGATAAGGAAATAGAAGTGGAGGAGGTGGAGCCGAATAAAGAACGGGACACGGATATGATCGGGAAAGATGCAGACAGCCCGCTCCCTCGTAATACCGGTGAAGCTGACAAGATATTGGATCCGCAACTTTTTCGCTCCAAAGACCCCGCAATGGACGAAAGCCTCCGAAGGAAACGCGAGAAAAGCGACGAGTTGCTTAAGCTGGGAAGCCCGCTTGAGTTTACCAGGAACGAAAGGCATTCTTTTTCCCAGTGGTTGCAACTGACCAATCTTAAAAAGGTTGCCCCGGAAACCAGGTTGGATGATCCTGAGGAAGAAACAGATGAAAGTAACCAGGAAGCACGTCGCATCGGACGGGACAAGAAATTCAAGATGATCGACCGGTTTATATCCGAGAATCCCAAACTCGTTCCGGGACAAGCCGAATCGGCTAAAATAGACATTAAGAAGTCCCTGAAGCTGGACAAGAAAGAACTCATGACGGAAACGCTGGCACGCGTTTACCTGGAGCAGGGAAGCTATAAAAAAGCCATCCAGGCCTATCGGATCCTTAGTTTGAAATATCCGGAAAAAAGTGGTTTCTTTGCAGACCAAATTAAAGCGGTGGAGAACCTCCGCGACAATAAAACAGACAAAGACTGATGAGTACTTTTTCCATTTTCCTGATCCTGATCATAGTGGTGTGCCTGCTGTTGATGTTGGTTGTGATGGTACAAAACCCAAAAGGAGGAGGGCTTTCATCCTCATTTGGCGGTGGTGGAAACCAGGTGATCGGCGGGGTAAAGAAAACAGGAGACTTCCTGGATAAATCCACCTGGACCCTTGCTACGGCACTGGTTGTCCTGATATTGCTTTCCAATGTGGCACTGAAATCAAATTATCAGGAAGCCGAGTCAAAAATTCTGCAACAGGAAGGTGTGGAGAGTGTTCCGGAAACGCTTCCTGAGGAGATCCCGGAGGAATTACCATCCCAGGGCAGCAGTCCTCTGGATACATTGAAATAAGCATTGAAAGAATCATAAAATGCCAGCTTGGGTGACAAGCTGGCATTTTTATTTCAACAATGTGTCAGTTTTTAACGGCTGGCACAATTTGTGCCCTTCAAGGGCGAAACTCTAATTCAACAAAAATCGATCAATATGGCTAAAGTAAAGATCAAACCTCTGGCGGATCGGGTCCTAATAGAACCCATGGCTGCCGAAACCAAAACAGCTTCAGGCATTATCATACCCGATACGGCCAAAGAAAAGCCCCAAAAGGGTAAGGTGGTTGCTGTAGGCCCTGGAACCAAGGATGAGAAGATGACCGTAAAGGAAGGAGATACGGTTTTGTACGGAAAGTACTCTGGAACCGAGCTGAAACTGGAAGGTACCGACTATCTCATGATGCGGGAAAGCGACATTTTGGCAATTGT
>JARRLI010000134.1:3887-11688 GCA_037387145.1 Robiginitalea sp.
GAAATTATTATGGCAAAAGATATAACTTTTGATATCGAGGCAAGAGATGGCCTGAAGCGCGGTGTAAATGCACTGGCCAACGCCGTCAAGGTAACGCTGGGTCCCAAAGGCCGGAACGTTATTATTAGTAAATCCTTCGGGTCTCCGGTCGTTACAAAGGATGGTGTGACCGTCGCCAAGGAAATCGAACTGGAAGATGCCCTGGAAGATATGGGAGCCCAAATGGTAAAAGAAGTAGCTTCCAAGACCAATGACCTGGCCGGGGACGGCACCACAACTGCTACTGTTCTGGCCCAGGCGATCGTTCTGGAAGGACTTAAAAATGTGGCAGCAGGGGCAAATCCAATGGACCTTAAACGGGGAATTGACAAAGCTGTTGAAGCCATTGTGGAAAACCTCGACAAACAATCCAAGAAAGTAGGCGATTCTTCTGAGAAGATCAAGCAGGTAGCTTCTATCTCCGCCAACAATGACGAAACCATCGGAGACCTCATCTCAGCGGCCTTTGAAAAAGTAGGAAAAGAAGGGGTTATCACCGTTGAGGAAGCCAAAGGTACGGATACCTATGTAGACGTGGTGGAGGGAATGCAATTCGACCGCGGATACCTCTCTCCCTATTTTGTGACGGATTCAGAAAAGATGATCGCGGAACTGGACAGTCCTTATATTTTGCTGTTCGACAAGAAGATCTCCACAATGAAGGACCTGTTGCCGGTCCTGGAACCCGTTGCGCAGTCTGGCAAACCCCTCCTGATCATATCAGAGGATGTAGATGGTGAAGCTCTGGCCACGCTGGTAGTTAACAAACTCCGTGGAAGCCTCAAAATCGCCGCGGTAAAAGCCCCGGGATTCGGTGACAGGAGAAAGGCTATGCTGGAAGACATCTCGATCCTCACGGGAGGCACAGTGATCTCCGAGGAACGAGGGTTCACCCTTGAGAATGCAACAGTTGATATGCTGGGCACCTGCGAAAAGGTGAGCATAGACAAGGACAACACTACCATTGTAAATGGAGCCGGAGCTGCTAAAGATATCAAGGCACGAGTTAACCAGATAAAAGCTCAGATAGAGACCACAACTTCGGATTACGATAAAGAAAAACTGCAGGAGCGGTTGGCCAAACTGGCTGGCGGAGTTGCTGTCCTTTATGTAGGCGCCGCCTCTGAGGTTGAGATGAAGGAGAAGAAAGATCGGGTTGACGATGCCCTTCACGCAACGCGTGCAGCAGTAGAAGAAGGAATCGTAGCCGGCGGAGGGGTAGCCCTGGTACGCACCAAGTCTGTGCTCTCCAAAGTGAAGGTTGAAAATTCCGACGAGGAAACCGGGCTTCATATCGTAGCGCGGGCCATCGAATCTCCCTTGCGAACCATTGTGGAAAATGCAGGTGGAGAAGGATCCGTAGTAGTTGCCAAAGTTCATGAAGGCAAGGGAGATTACGGATATGATGCCAAATCCGAGAAATATGTGGATATGATGAAAGCGGGGTAGCCGGGATGATCCTGACCACTGAATGTGCCCTGACGGAGATCAAAGAGGATAATCCTCCTGCTCCACCAATGGGCGGTGGCGGAATGCCGGGCATGATGTAATCAATCCCGACAAAGCGTTGTTTTCTAAAAATCCGGCAGAATTCCTGCCGGATTTTTTGTTTTGTAGAAACCCATACTTTCGTATTTTGTGCAACCCAAAGAATGGTTTGATGTACGAAAGCCTGAAATCGAAAATCCTTATCATCACCTCAGACACCTCCCTGACGGTTGAAGGAAGGTTACAGGGAATCTGCGACCTGCTCCAGGGCACTATTCCTTATTACAACTGGGTGGGATTTTATTTCCGGAATGGAGCTCTTGAAGAGCTAAAACTGGGGCCCTATGCCGGAGAACCCACAGACCATACCATTATTCCCTTCGGCAAGGGAATTTGTGGTCAGGTAGCACTCAGCAATGAGAATTTTGTGGTTCCTGATGTGACTGCCCAGGATAATTACATCGCCTGTAGTATCAATGTCAAGGCTGAGATCGTGATCCCCATCTTCTCAAAAGGGATTAATATCGGGCAGATCGATATCGATTCCCATACCCCCGACCCCTTTTCGGAACAGGATGTGGAATTCCTTGAATTTATCTGTGGTGAAGTAGCTCAGATTCTTTAAAACTTTAGGGGTTTTGTTGATAACCCATGCCGGTTTTTTCTCTTTAAATGAAGTACTTTTACCTGCCCATAACGTAAACAATAAACCCGCGTCATGAGTAACTCCAGGAAAGCATCTTCAGCTCTCATATCCGTATTTCATAAAGAAGGCCTTGAACCTATTGTTCGAAAACTTCACCAATTGGGAATTTCCCTTTACTCAACCGGCGGTACCCAGGCATTTATCAGTGATCTCGGCATCCCAGTCACAGCAGTAGAAGACCTTACAGGGTACCCATCCATACTCGGAGGTCGTGTAAAAACGCTGCATCCCAAGGTTTTCGGTGGTATTTTGGGCCGTCGGGAAGAATCTGGAGACAGGGAACAGTTAAAGGAATATGAGATCCCCTCCCTGGACATTGTGGTAGTGGATCTGTATCCATTTGAAAAAACAGTTGCCTCAAGTGCTTCCGAGCAGGAGATTATAGAGAAAATCGATATTGGGGGGATCTCACTGATCCGGGCCGCAGCAAAGAACTTTAAAGACGTGCTCTGCGTTTCTTCCATGAAGGACTACGGGTCTTTCCTGGAATTGCTAGAATCAGGAAAAGGGGAATCAACCCTTGCGGACCGACAGCAATTTGCAGCAAGGGCTTTTGATGTGTCCTCCCACTACGATGCTGCCATCTTCTCTTATTTCAATCGCAGGGCAGGCCTCCCGGCCCACAAAGTAAGCGCACAGGAAGGAAGGGTTCTTCGCTATGGGGAGAACCCACATCAAGAGGGGGTTTTTTACGGGGATTTTGATGGCCTGTTCGAGCAGTTGCACGGTAAAGAACTTTCCTATAACAACCTCCTGGATATCGATGCGGCGGTAAACCTGATGGCCGAATTCCGTGAAGAGGATCCCACTTTTGCCATCCTGAAGCACAACAACGCCTGTGGCCTGGCAACAAGGCCCACCCTGAAAGAGGCCTATACGGACGCCCTGGCCGGGGATCCCGTCTCCGCCTTTGGTGGGATCCTGATCAGTAACCGGCCTGTCGATGCCGATACGGCTGAAAAGATACACGAACTGTTCTGCGAAGTGGTTATTGCACCCCAATATGAGGAAAAGGCCCTTGAAATTTTAAAGGGAAAGAAAAACCGCATCCTGCTTGTCCAGAAACACTGGGAGCTTCCCGAGACACAAATACGTACCTGTCTCAATGGGCTGCTTTACCAGGAAAAAGACCTGAAGACCGACCTGGAATCAGACCTTGGGTACGCTACAGTTAAAAAACCCTCCGACCGGGAACTCGAAGACCTGCTTTTTGCCTCCAAAATCGGAAAGCATACCAAATCCAATACGATCGTGCTGGCAAAGAACAAACAATTATGTGCCAGTGGCACCGGACAGACTTCCAGGGTCGATGCACTGAAACAGGCAATCCATAAGGCAAGTTCTTTTGGATTTGATCTGGAAGGTGCCGTTTATCGGGGACCAAAGGAATAGCAAATGGGATTTTTCGATTTCTTAACTGAGGAAATAGCCATTGACCTGGGCACCGCAAATACACTAATCATTCACGATGATAAGGTAGTGGTGGACAGTCCATCCATCGTAGCACGGGACCGGATAAGCGGAAAAATTATTGCTGTGGGCCGGGAAGCCAATATGATGCAGGGAAAAACCCATGAGAACATCAAAACCATTCGTCCGCTGAAAGATGGGGTAATTGCGGATTTTGATGCCTCTGAGAAGATGATCAATATGTTCATCAAGAACATCCCTGCACTAAAGAAGAAATGGTTCCCTCCTGCTCTTCGGATGGTCATCTGCATACCTTCCGGGATCACCGAAGTTGAAATGCGGGCGGTAAAGGAATCCGCAGAACGGGTGAACGGAAAAGAGGTTTACCTCATTCACGAACCCATGGCTGCAGCTATAGGGATCGGTCTGGATATCATGCAGCCTAAGGGGAACATGATCGTGGACATCGGTGGGGGTACCACAGAGATTGCAGTCATCGCCCTTGGCGGGATCGTATGTGACAAGTCCGTTAAGATCGCCGGGGACGTATTTACGAATGATATTATTTACTATATGCGGACCCAGCACAACCTGTATGTGGGGGAAAGTACCGCAGAAAACATAAAAATCCAGATCGGTTCGGCCACAGAGGACCTGCAGGCACCCCCTGATGATATGTCAGTACAAGGGCGCGACCTGCTAACGGGAAAACCTAAGCAAGTAACCATTACCTACCGAGAAATTGCCAAAGCCCTGGACAAATCGATCCTTCGAGTGGAGGATGCAGTGATGGAAACCCTTTCCCAAACCCCTCCAGAACTGGCAGCGGACATATACAATACAGGGATCTACCTGGCCGGGGGCGGATCGATGCTCCGCGGGCTGGACAGAAGACTTTCTCAGAAAACGGATCTTCCGGTGTACATTGCTGAGGATCCTCTGAGGGCTGTAGTTCGGGGAACCGGCATTGCCCTTAAGAACCTGGAACGGTACAAAAGTATCCTTATAAAGTAATCCCCGGGGGAACATGGCGCACCACCCAACGGGATGTATTTAGGGCACCTGCATGCAACGCATCATAGATTTTATTTTACGCAATAAGAATACACTGCTATTCGCGCTATTGTTCATCATTTCCCTCATCCTTACCATTCAAAACAACGATTATCACCGCTCCCGCTATTTTAATTCGGCCAACGGGCTGACAGGATCTATCTACAACACCTCCTTCTCAATCAAGGAGTATTTCAACCTCAAAGAGGAATACGAAAAATTACTGGAGGCAAACCGCAGGCTGGAAACCCAATTGTTTAATCTGCCTCCGAGGGATAGTATGGCCCTGGACACCGCAGAGCTCGATTACGTAGTGCTGTCGGGAAGGGTAATAAAAAATAGCTTTGTCGAGCCCAATAATTACATCACCATCAACCGGGGCAGCCGCGATAGTGTTTTTCAGGACATGGGGGTAATTACTTCCTTCGGGATCCTTGGGATCGTAGAGAAGAGCAGTGCAAACTTTGCCTCCGTGCAAAGCGTGCTGAATTCCAAATCAAATATCAATGCCAAGATACTGCATACGGATTACTTCGGCTCGCTGACCTGGAACCAGGAAGATTTCCGCATCGTCCAGCTGGAAGATATCCCCCGTCTGGATCCGGCCCCGATGAAAGTAGGGGATACAGTCGTTACAGGGGCCATGTCCAGTATCTTCCCGGAAAATATTCCTATCGGGACCATAGAACAATTCAGCCTGAATGATGCCGGCAGTCTTTACAATATCGATGTCCGCCTGTTTAACAACATGACCAATCTCAGGGAGGTGTACATCATCCGGAACCGCAAACGGCCGGAGGTAATAAAACTCGAAAACGAAGTTCTCAATGACTGAAACATACGTTATAGGAGTCATTCGTTTTATTGGGCTTGTCCTGGCACAGGTCCTGGTTTTCAATCACCTGAACATACTGGACATGATCAACCCCATGATCTATGTACTATTCTTTTTCTGGTACCCGGTGCAGGATAATCAGACTGTGCTGATCGGGATATCTTTTTTGCTCGGCTTCAGTGTGGACCTTTTTTCCGATACCATGGCAATGCATACTGCGGCTGCCCTGACCACGGCCTTCTTCAGGTATCCCATCATGCGCTTTGTCTTCGGAGTCAACCTGGAATTCCAGAATTTCCGGATTTCCAACTCCACCAGGGTACAACAATTAAGCTTTTTGGCGTTATTAATAGGAATCCATCACCTGACATTCTTTGTCCTGGAAATTTTTAGTTTGTCTAATTTGCTGTTAATTTTGAAAAGAGTTGTGTTAACCGGCGTGAGTACCTTTGTCTTTTCGGTGCTGCTGGCTGCGCTTTTCTCAAGGCGCAGGGAATAGGTTTTCTTACTTCCGGATAACCCAGCTATAAGGCCCCTTCACCGGGCATTGCGATGAAAAAACTGGTACTGTCTTCCATTATCGTTCTAATAGGAATAACCTTCCTAGGCAGGCTTTCTTACTTGCAACTCATCAGAACTTCCTCAAACCAGATTCTGGATGATCCGGCAGTAAAGATCGTATATGACTACCCGGAGCGCGGCTATATCTATGACAGGAAGGGCAAACTTCTGGTAGCGAATCAACCTGCCTACGATGTCATGGTGATCCCCCGCGAAGTAAAACCCCTGGACACCCTTGAGTTTTGTTCCCTGCTTGGCATCACACACGAACATTTCCTTGATCGGATGAAGAAAGCGCGGGTTTATTCGCCACGGTTGCCCTCGGTTCTGGTTCCCCAACTTTCTAAAGAGGACTATGCCAGCCTGCAGGAAAAGATGCGAAAGTACAAGGGGTTCTATATAGAAAAACGCTCCCTGCGGGATTACAATACTCCTGCAGCAGCCAATGTCCTGGGCTATATCAGCGAGGTAAATGAATGGGATCTCAAGAGCAATCCCTATTACGAGCTGGGGGAACTTACCGGTCGCACAGGGATAGAGAAACAATACGAGGAGTTGCTCAGGGGCCGGAAGGGTAAAAAATATATTCAGAAAGACCGGTTCAACAGGGATATTGGACCCTACAAAAACGGCAGCATGGATACCCTGGCAAAATCAGGGACCGAGATCCACATAACCCTGGACAAGGACCTGCAGGAATATGGCGAACTGTTGATGATGGGGAAAAGAGGGGGTATTGTTGCCATCGAACCTTCCAGCGGAGAGATTCTGTCCCTGATTTCCGGACCTACCTATGATCCTTCACTATTGGTAGGACGTGAACGGTCCCGGAATTACAGCAAGCTGCACTATGACACCATAGCGAAGCCTACCTGGGATCGCTCAATCCTGGCAGAACCTTCTCCCGGTTCACCCTTTAAAACGCTTCAGGCACTGGCAGCCCTTCAGGAAGGGGTCATAACACCAGAAACCACATTCAAATGCTATAATGGATTCTACGTGGGCCGGGTTAAAAGAGGATGTCATTGCGGCGGAGGTGTGCGCACCATGAACATCGGGATCTACCGCTCCTGTAATGCCTATTTCGCAGGGACTTTCAGAAAATTTTACGATAACTACGAGACCACGGACGAAGGGATGGACGTCTGGGAGAAACACATGAAGAGTTTCGGCCTGGGAGACTATCTGGGGTATGACCTCCCCACCGGAAGACCCGGCCGGATCCCCGGAAAGGAATACTACGACAAGGTTTACGGGGATGGGCGCTGGTCCTCAACGTACATCATTTCGAACGCCATCGGACAGGGTGAGGTGGCAGCCACACCAGTGCAGCTTGCCAATATGACGGCGGCCATTGCCAACCGGGGATATTACTATACCCCCCACCTGCTTAAGAAAATAGGCGAACAGGCCATCGAGAACCCAAAATACTCCGATCGGAAATACACCACCATCGACCCTGAGCATTTCGAACCTGTAGTTCAGGGGATGGCTGATGTCTACAACAAGGGTACCGCAAAATGGCTTCAAATCCCGGATGTTGAAATAGCCGGTAAAACCGGGACAGTGGAAAACTTTACCCGAATCAACGGGGTTAGAACCCAGCTTACAGACCATTCACTCTTTGTAGCCTTTGCCCCGGTAAATGAGCCCAAGATTGCACTGGCTGTTTATATAGAGAATGGCTATTACGGAGCCCGATATGCAGG
>JARRLI010000135.1:0-5489 GCA_037387145.1 Robiginitalea sp.
CTTCTCTGTGACAACGTGCCTGTTGCGGACCAATAGTTTTGTGTTGTAATCATAAAATTCAAACACATGAAACGGGTATTATTTTGGTTAGTGCTGGTTACGGTGATGATCGGCATGAACACCCCTGCATATGCTCAGACAGATGAGCAAAGGTTCCTTCAGGGAATGATGAAGGAAGAGGGGGAAGGGAATTTGGCTGAGGCTATAGAGATTTACACGGATCTGGTCAATGATACTGGGGCTGAACGTAGTATCCGTGCAAAGGCCTTGCTTCAAATGGGGATCTGTTATGAAAAACTCGGAAAGGAGACTGCAACCACCGCCTACCAGAGGCTGATCAGGGAGTACTCAGACCAGACAGAGCTTACTACCATCGCCAGGGAAAAGCTCCGGGTCCTGAAAAAGGAACCAGAGGCTGTGGTTACTTCTGACCTGGTGTCCGAGCGAATAGCCAGGGGGATAAATTGGGGTATAGTACCCTATCGGATATCGCCGGATGGTCGTTTTTACAGTTATTTTGAATCAGCCGGGGATGAGATCATGGTTTATGACCTGATCAACGACCGGAAGGATTCGATTACTTCAAGCGCACCGGGCGAGCAACCCTGGGCTGCTGTTTGGTCGCCGGATGGCAAGAGGATAGCGTACACCCTTTACACCTATGGAGAAGACCAGCAGCGTGCCATACACCTGGTCGACAAGGATGGCACCAACAGGGAAGTTGTGCTTAGTGGGGAAGAGGCTCGAGGTCTTTCTGATGTACAAAGCTTTTCCCCGGATGGCAGGAAAATCCTGTTTGCCCGGAAAATAGATTCAGCAGGACTGACCAAACAGGAGCTGATGGAACTGACCCTTGCTACAAAAGACGTCAAAAGGATCCAAACTATAAACGAGGGAGGTGAAGGCGACGGCGGCGGCTTTAGGTACAGTCCGGACCAAAAGCATATTGCCTATTCCAAAGGGACTCAGCTGTACAACGGGGACATCTATGTACTCAATCTTGAGAGCGGGCAAACCGTGCAGGTTACCCATTCAAAAGCGCATGAGTCCGAAGTCGTCTGGAGTCCGAAGGGGGACAGGATTTTGTTTGTTTCCAACCGCTTCGGCTCCAATGACCTCTTTGAGGTGCCCTTTTCAGAAGGAGCCCTTGTTGGGGAGGCCAGAGTGGTTAGGCGAAACCTCGGGGACACCCCCAGCCTCATGGGGATAGATGCTGACGGGGCGCTCTATTACAGCGCTGTCAATTCCCGAAGCGATATCTATACCGTTGATCTGGATGAAAACCTGAATCTGGACCCCTCCAGTGTCGCCCAGATTTCTTCCCCGAAGTTGCCCGGTAAAAATGGTATAGCTAGGTATTCCAGGGGCGGCCATTATATCAGTTTCCAGAATGGAATGGTAAATCAGATGGACGGGCTGGATCAATGGACGAAAGCTGAACGCTTTGTTCCCGGCCTCGGATTTAAATATGCAATCTACATTCACGATACGCAGACCTCCAGAACAAAGCTGCTCGATTTACCGCTCTATCTGAACCACATGGCGCGGTATAACCTATGGCATGCCCCAACCTGGTCGTATTTTGGAGACAAGCTGCTTGTTTCTGGGAGGGTTGAGGAAGGATTAAAGGGCGGTTTTATGGAGGTGGATGTGAAAACCGGCGAAATTTATCCTTTGCTGGTGGAAGAGAATTCCTTTCCCCTGAAAAATGCCATGGGACTTGGCCTGGGAATGATCTATTCCAGGGTTGACAAGGACCTTATCTTCTATTCCACCCCGGATTGGAAAATGGTAAAGTCCTATAACCGTTCGACCGCTGAGGAAAAGGTTGTTGCTGATATCCCGGAGGGTTTCTGGTTTGAAGGGTTTCTCGACGAGGAAGAAACCAAAATATATGCGCGGAACCGGTTTGGCCATCACGCCTATGATGTAGAGGATGGCTCCCTGAGCACATGTGCAGAGAGCGGCGCCCCATATCTGCTCGTCCCGGAGGATCAAAACGGGAACAGCTGGCACCTCCTGATAAGTAGGTGGTACTTGCAAAAGGCTAAAACACAGATTGAACTAAAAAGCAAGGACGGGGTATCGAAAATTCTGAACCTTTCCGAAATATTCCCGGATTGTATCATTCATGTGGAGGATAAGCATCCTTTCAGAGACCGGCTGCTACTTACCGTTACCCGAAACCCGGGTAGTGAGATTTATAAGCTGACCAACATTTTCAGCGACGATAAAAACGAAATGTAGGTTGAAACGGCTCCTGCCCATAGTGGATCGTGATTCCAGCCTTATCGTGGTATACCTGGCGACCGTTCTGATTGCCGGGGGTATCCTGGCCTACCTGAGCATCAACAGTATTTCAAACTTCCGGGAACTTACAGAGAAACGGGTTTCGGAGGAGGAAAAGGAGATCCACAGTGCTTATGTCAGTCATTTCCGGTACGTCCTGGATGGGTTGACAGGGGAATTGAGAGGTCAGGCCCAAGAACATATGGAAGACCTTGAAGAATCCGCGGAGCCCATCACCCATCCGCTGGTTTCAGATTACCTGATCATATCGAAAAATGGGGCCCTGATCCGGCCTCATTTTTCCATTCAGGAAGGGGTTACGCCACCTGGAAGCAAAACAGGTTTTTCAAACTGGTATGAACTGGGGGAGCAACAGGAGTTTCAGAATGAAGATTTCGTAGCAGCCGAAACCGCTTATTCCAGGGCCCTGGAAAGGGCAGATGCCGCCTGTGACTCAGCAAAGGCCATCAACGCCTTATCACGGCTATACAACAAACTGAAGCAGGCTGAAAGGGCCCGGGGCCATTATCAAAGCCTTATCGGGGAATTTGGTCTCTGCACTAACCGTTTTGGCATCCCCTATGCCTATTTTGGGGTAGACCGGCTGCTTAGGGTGGAATCTGCAAGTCCAATTTCGGAAAGCAAGTCCCTAGTCGCCGAATTTCTTCAAAACCTGGTCGGCAATCAGATAGCGTTTACCAGCACTACAACGGGGTTGCTCGACACTATTTCCGAACATCAGGTCCTGACATCGGACCCAAAGATAGCAGGTCTCATTCTTGCCGCTCGCGGTAAATTGTTTCAAATTGAGCGGTATCGCCCCGTACTGAAGGAATTGCTTGAAGGGAAACTTGGCTGGGAGGCAAACAAGGTAAACGATTTTGTGATGGTGCCCCCTTCCGCAGCCGGGAATGACCTTTTTGCGGTTTATGAGAGCTCAGAGGTTTTGTATGGTTTTGTGATACCCTTCGAGCTGCTAGACCAGCAGGCGCGTACAGGCCTGAAATGGGATGGGTATAACTTCGGGTATGAAGTGATCACCAGAAAACGAAGCCTGAATCCACAGGGGATGAAGGCCTTTCTTGAATTTGAGGGCACGATCAACCCTTGCTTCCCCAATGAGGTCTTGCTCGTACGCCCGAAAAACCCCGATGAGATCCATGATTTTGTGTTTATGAGAAAGCTGATCACCTATCTGGGGCTGACACTCCTGGTGGCGGCCATGATCATCGGACTCTACATGCTGGTTCAGGATGTAAACCGGAAGAAGAAAATGGCCCGGCTGCGGACGGATTTTGTGGCCAACGTCACCCATGAGCTCAAAACCCCACTGACCTCCATCAACATGTTTGCAGATTCCATCTTACTTAACCGGTATCGTTCGGATGAGGGCCTTAAGAAATACGCCCGCATCATCCTCAAGGAGAGTGAAAAACTCAAGCGAATGGTCAATAACATCCTCGAATTCGCCAGGCAGGAAAATAACAAGGTGTTTTACGAGCTCCGTGAGGAAAACATTGCCGAGATCATCCATCAGGTCATGGAAGAGATGGACTACTGGCTGTACGCTCATAATTTCGAGGTGCAGGTGGAACTGGATGAGAGCCTTTATGCAATGGTTGATGCAGAGGGCCTTAAACAGGTCCTGTCAAACCTTATTACCAATGCTATTAAATACTCTCCCGAGGACAAAAGAATTGCCATCCGGTCTTACATGCGGGTAAAGGAGATCTGTATCGACGTGGAGGATCATGGAATAGGCATTCCGCAGGAGCAACAGGATTCCATCTTTAAGAAGTTCTACAGGGTTTCAGAAGAGCCCGGCGCTGAGGCAAGCGGAACAGGCCTTGGCCTTACGGTGAGCAAGGAGATCATTGAAGCCATGAACGGCACCCTTACCGTTCGCAGTTCCCCGGGCAAAGGCAGTATTTTCACCATTACATTATATACTATTGCATCATGAAAAATTTCAGGGTCCTTGTTGTGGAAGACGACGTCAATATACTGATGGGATTGAAGGAAAACCTCCAAACGGAGGGCTATGAGGTCTTTACCGCCGACAGGGGGGACCGGGGCCTTGACATTGCTCTGACCCAACCCATTGACCTGGTCCTGCTCGACATCATGCTACCCGCATTAAACGGTTTTGAAGNNTCATGCTCACCGCACGGGGTACGGAGATTGACAAGGTAACAGGGCTGGATTACGGTGCGGATGACTATATCACCAAACCCTTCAGCCTAGCCGTCCTGTTGGCCCGAATTCGCGCAGTCCTCAGAAGGGCGTATCCCCAGCAGGGAGTATGGACCCAGGCGCTTTTTGCCGATGTGGAAATTGACTTTAAGGCCATGCGGACCCTAAAGGGCGGGGATGAAGTCAGGCTGACCCCAAAGGAATATGAGATAATGCGGTTCTTTATCACTCACCGGGGAGAGGTAGTTCACCGGCACGACATGCTCAATGAGGTTTGGGGGTACACCAAGACGCCTTCTACCAGGACTGTCGATAATTTTATACTGGACCTGAGGAAAAAGCTGGAGCCCAACCCTTCCAGCCCTATCTACATTACGAGCATCAGCGGGGTGGGCTACCGTTTTGAAGCGGAGGTTACGGTTCTGGACTGAATGTATATAAATTACCCCCTGGCACTGTGCAAGGACCATGGCTCCCGGTGATTTCCCGTTTACTTCTGATAAAAACAAAGGGGCTCCATAATAACACAAGAGGCGCTCAAAAGTTAAGGAACTCATCTATACCTGGGCTTTGAAAGGATTCTTTATCTTTATAAAGCAAGCCCAGATTGAATTGCCCTCCTAGGCGGAGGCGCTTCAGGATCTTTTCTGATCAATGCAGGATTTATGAACGAAATGCTCAGATACCGGCAGGTTATTATGAGAGTAAAAGGAACATGGGGATTGGTCCTGTGGGTAGCTTTGTCTGCCATCTGTAATGCACAGGAGGGCGATGCAGGCATTAGCATCGATTCACTTTTTGAAAGAAAATACCAGCACAAACTGATCTCGAGCGGGGACAATTTTCCAAATTTCAGGGTTAGGAAGGAAAGGCAGGATGTATTGCTGGTTGCCTTGCATATGGGGATACCTCTGGAAGAAATTCAGTCCAAAATGGGGTTTTCAAAAGTAAAAGCAGATAGTATTATAAAGGCCCTGGAAACCAGTAGTTGGGTTCACAAAACAGGC
>JARRLI010000136.1:0-4413 GCA_037387145.1 Robiginitalea sp.
AGTAATTCTTGAGCACTGTTCCGATATCCTTGGCACCCAGGGAATAGCACCCTTTAAAGCCAAGAAAGAATGGGTGGAGGAGATTGATCGTTTGGCAGCGACAGGGTTGCGCACACTGGCTTTCGCCTGCAAAACATTCACCGAAAAACCCGGGGAAGATGGGATGCTGACAGATCTCGTCTTTCTAGGAGTGATAGGTTTTATGGATCCTGCCCGCAAAGACATCAAACCTGTTATTGGGGTTTACAGGAATGCCGGGATACGGGTGGTAATGGTAACAGGGGACCATCCGCTGACCGCCCTTCGGATTTCTGAAGAAGTGGGGCTGGTGGATCCATCAGAAAGGGAATCCTGTGTGTTTGACGGGGGAGGTACTCACGGATCATCTTCCCTGGAACAGGCCCGTGTTTTTGCAAGGGTACTGCCTGAGGAGAAACTGGAACTTGTCACTCGTTTTCAGGATAAAGGGCATATTGTAGGGATGATAGGGGATGGGATTAACGATGTCCCGGCCCTTAAGAAGGCTGATATCGGGATCGCCATGGGAATCCGGGGTACGGAGGCAGCGAGGGAGGTCTCAGACGTAATCCTGAGGGATGATTCCTTCGGGTCCATCGAACTCGCCATCCGGCAGGGAAGGGTCGTGTTCCGGAATATCCGCCAATTTGTTTTGTACCTGCTCTCCTGTAACCTTGCTGAAATTCTGGCCGTGGCGGCGGCTGCCCTGGGAAACCTCCCGGCACCGTTACTGCCGCTGCAGATCCTTTTTCTAAATCTTGTTACGGATGTATTTCCGGCACTGGCCCTTGGGCTGGGTAAAGGACCTGCCGATATTATGGAACGTCCTCCGGCTAATCCGAAAGATCCGATTCTGAAGAAGGAAGACTGGACCCGAATCCTGCTATACGGGGTAGCGATCAGTACTGCTGTCCTTGGAGTAGTGCTATTTGGTAAATACTATCTGGACCTTCCAGCTTCCAAGATCAACAACCTGGCCTTTTACACCCTTGTGGGTGCCCAGTTACTCCATGTATTTAACCATGCCGATAGCCATAGTTCATTTTTCAGGAATGAGATTACCATTAATCCCTATATATGGGGTGCGATCCTGATTTCTGTGGGCTTTACCGTCATTGCCTATCTGATACCCCAGGTAGCTGCCGTTTTGGAACTGGAACGACTTGAAGCAGGGCTGTTTGTGACTGCCTTTGTCTTTTCCCTTGGGTCTGTGGTCCTTGTCCAGCTTTTGAAGACCGGCCTGGTCAGATTCGAAAAAATTTTCGGATCGTAGGGATTAATTACCAACTCAGATAATATATAGATTAGCCTGCCTGTACAGTCAGGTCCCTTGTAGAAATACCCTGCTGACCTGGGTCATTGTAAGGCTTTTTGGCGCAGCATAAATTTACCTCTGCCCGGGGAATCCCGTAACCACTTGCAGAAGGAGGTCCAGGGCAATTTTTCACTTATGAATTCTAACCTAAAATCAAAAATCATGTCTGTTTTAAAAGTCATTGAAATCCTGGGTAATTCCACTGAAAGCTTTGAGGATGCCGTGCAAAACATCATCGATGAGGCTTCCAAGTCCGTGAAGGATATCAAGTCCGTTTACATACAAGATATGCAGGTAAGCGTCAAGAACAATCAAATATCCCAGTACCGGGTTAACGCCAAGGTCACCTTCGGCGTTCATATGGATTAGCAGCCACCTTAAGGGCAGTGAAAGTATGTGGGCTGGGGTCCATAGTGATGGATAGTGCCGGCACCCCCTCATCTCCTATGGATTTGCAGGGGGATCCGGCATGTTGATTAATTCGAAAATCTCCAGGGCTTCCTTGTCCGATACAGGGCTGAAATCTTCGTAAAACTGCCCTACGGCATGAAAATCCCAGGGAGTTTCCAGGCAGATCACTTTGTGGATTTCAGGCATTTTTCTCAGCCGTTCAACGGCGTCTGCCGGGGCAACAGGAATGGCTACAATGATTTTTTGGGGTGCTGCGGCAGCGATAAGGGCGACAGTGACCCGGAGCGTATTTCCGGTGGCAATGCCGTCATCCACAATGATGACGTATTTCCCTTCTACGGCTACGGGCTTTTTGTTCCGGTGGAACATACGGTGACGCTCTTCCAGAGAGGTTCGCAGCCGGGCGGTTTCCGCGTTGATGTAATCCTGGCTGATGCCCTCCGGCTTACTGACTACCACCTGGTCCCTGCTGACAGCTCCAATGGCATACTCCTTATTAAAGGGATGTCCGATCTTTTTGGTTAGCGCCACATCCATGGGGGCATTCAAGGTGCTGGCCACCACAGCACCCAGGGGAAGACCTCCCCTGGGGATCGCCATCACCACCACAGGTTTGTCTTTGTATTTGATTAACTCCTGGGCCAGCAGGTAGCCGGCTTCTGTACGATTGCTAAACATGTTTTTCTTATTTCTGAAAATGGGTGGAAAACCAGCCTGCGGATAAATCAGCAACCTCCTGTAATTTACCCGGTTCTTCGAAGAGATGGGAAGCGCCGTTCACCAGCTTGAGCCTGGATGGGGCCTGCATAGCCTCCTGGGCCTTCTGGTTGAATTCTATCACCTGGGTGTCGCGGCTTCCTACCAGAAAGAGCGTAGGGGCAGTTACCAAAGGTATGTCTTCCATAGCCATGTCCGGCCGCCCTCCCCTGCATACAACGGCTGCTATTTGTTCTTTGAAGTGGGCTGCCGCACGAAGTGCAGAAGCCGCTCCCGTGCTCGCACCGAAGTATCCAATCGGAAGTTTATGCGGGAAGCTGTACACCAGAACCCAATCGGTAACGGAAATCAATCTGCGTGTGAGCATTCCGATATTAAACCGGTTCTCATAATACGTGTCTTCCGACTCAGTAAGCAGATCAAAGAGAAGCGTTCCCAAATGTTGTTGCTGCAGCACCTTTGCCACGTAGTTGTTTCTTGGACTATTCCGGCTGCTACCACTTCCATGGGAAAAAAGGACGATCCCTCGGGCGGTGTCGGGCAGGCAAAATCTTCCCTTTAGAGTGAACCGGCCAATGGGAATTTCAAGCTCCGTATCAATACTTTGAGGAAGTATCATAATAAGAATATTTAATAGCTTAGATTTCAGGCGGTTTACGCCTTTGCCATACCCTGCAAAGTAATGTGGAATACAGCAGCTGTGAAATGACCTGTGTCAATCAGAGGATGTCCGGGTTTTGGAGGATCAACCGGAAGCGGGGCTTAAGTTTGCCCTGAGGAGAATGAATTCGCTGATATTCTCACTGCTGATGGCACCCACAAGGGTCTCGCCCTGTAAAACGGGAATGAATTTCTGTTGCTTTTCTGTCATCAGCTTAATAGCCGCTGGAAGACCCGTATCCGGCCGGACGGTATGATATTCTGTTTGCATCAGGGTCTCGATTAGCTGCTCTGGCTGGCCGGCATTCTTTAGAATAGTATTGTTGGTCAGGATCCCGGCTACTGACTGATCCCGTGTAATGATGAAATCCTTCTCCGTTCCTTTAAGGATGGTATCCACGGCCTTCTGCAGGGAATCTTCCGGGTGAAGTAACGTAATGTCGGTTAACAGTGCTTCCCGTACCTGATGGCCACGCAGCTGATAATCCTGCTGTACCATTTTGTTTTCTGCATAGGCCCCGAAGAATACGAATATGGCGATAATGACCAGGAACGGATTAAAAAACAACCCAAGGAGCAGGAAGATGAAGGAAACAGCCTGTCCCAGGCGGGCAGCAATTTCCGTTGCTTTAGCACGGTTGAAGGAGAAGCCGAGAAGAGCCCTGAGCACGCGGCCCCCATCCATGGGAAAAGCGGGTATCAGATTGAAGACCACCAGCAGCACATTGGCCATTAATAGATATACCAGAAAGGTGTCCAGACCGGGAGAGGTGAAAAACGACTCCCACTGTTCAGGGGTATACCCACTGTATTTTTGTACCGGAACGATCACTAACAACAGCAGGGCTATAAGGACGTTAACTGCTGGTCCTGCAAGTGCTACTGCCAGCTCCTCCGTTGGTTTCTCGGGCATACGCTCAAGGGAGGCCACTCCTCCGATAGGCAACAGGGTGATACTGCGGGTATTGATGCCAAAGCGCTTTGCCATCCGCGCATGTCCGAGTTCGTGCAGCACAACGCACAGGAACAGTACCATAATCAGTACCACATTAAAAAGTGCCATGGCGGTGTTACCGCCTTGTTGAAAAGTTGAGAACAAGACCCAAATCAGCAATAGCGTAAAGGTCCAGTGAACCACAATTTTGATACCGCCAATCTTGCCAAGGAGGAGAGAACCTTTCATAAACGGGATTTTGCGTAATGTAAATCTTTGAAATCTAAGGATCAATGATAAGGATCATTTCGCTTCCCTTCTAAGGTATGTAACTTTAAAGACAACTTAAAATCCCCGG
>JARRLI010000137.1:0-6380 GCA_037387145.1 Robiginitalea sp.
GATCTTTTTAGAAATCTATATGTCTACGCCGGTCAGGAGCACAATCAAGAAGCACAGAAACCAAAGCAAATAAATTTAAACGACCTTAGATAATGGAGGTAATTCATAAAATCGGGAGAAGGAAGGCTGCTGTTGCCCGGGTTTATCTTTCTCAGGGAAAAGGAAATATCACAGTGAATCAGCGGGACTTTGCCGATTATTTTTCTACGGCTACCCTTCAGTACAAGGTTCAACAACCCTTTACCCTTACAGAAAACGAAAATTCTTTTGATGTAAAAATAAACGTCTACGGAGGCGGGATCACAGGTCAGGCAGAAGCAGTCAGACTGGCTATATCCCGGGCGCTCTGTGAATTAGACGCTGAAAATCGCGGTGTGCTGAAACCAGAAGGTCTTCTTACCCGCGATCCGAGAATGGTGGAACGCAAGAAATACGGTCAGAAGAAAGCCCGTAAGAAGTTCCAGTTCTCTAAACGTTAAGTATTTACCCCTCCGGAGATTTCGGAGGATTTTATTGCACGCCTGCCCGGCAGGCAATTATTAACCCAGTTCCTTGAAAAGTTCTCTTCGGAGAAACTAGTACCTCCCGGAAAACCAATCAGTTTGGTCCCGGGGCCTATTTAGTTTAGCATCTAAACGGCAGAGGCAAATCCATATCAATAGGATCTACCACTCTGTTGTTGCGCTTTCAAAGAACGTAAACTAAATTAAAACAATGGCAAACGCTGAAGTTAAAGATCTCTTAGAAGCTGGGGTGCATTTTGGACACCTCACCCGCAAATGGAACCCGAACATGGCTCCCTATATTTATATGGAGCGCAACGGGATCCACGTCATCAACCTTTACAAAACGGTCGCCAAGCTGGACGAAGCTTGCGAAGCACTCAAAAAGATAGCTGCCTCCGGGCGCAAGATCCTTTTTGTGGCTACTAAAAAACAGGCCAAGGATATTGTGGCCGAAAAAGTTGCCGCCGTCAACATGCCTTACATTACTGAAAGGTGGCCCGGTGGTATGCTGACCAATTTTGTTACCATCCGAAAGGCTGTCAAAAAAATGGCTTCAATCGACCGGATGAAAAAGGATGGAACCTTTGATACCCTGTCAAAAAAGGAACGGCTTCAGGTGGAGCGCCTTAGGGCTAAACTGGAAAAAAACCTCGGTTCTATTTCAGATATGACACGCCTGCCCGGGGCTATATTCGTTGTCGATACCATGAGGGAGCACATCGCTGTGAAGGAAGCGGAAAAACTCAAGATCCCCATCTTCGCAATGGTGGACACGAATTCCGATCCAAAACCCATTGACTATATTATCCCTTCCAATGATGACGCTTCGAAATCCATAGATATTATAATGTCCCAGGTTACTCAGGCTGTTGCCGAAGGTCTGGTAGAGCGCAAATCGGAAAAGGCAGCTGAAAAAGAGGGGGCAGAGCCCAACGAAAAACCAGCTAAGGCAGAAGCCAGCAAAGCTGTAAGTGAACCTGAAAAGGAAGCTCCTGCAGAACCTGTTGCTGAAGAAACGGTTGCCGAACCAACTGAGGCGGCTGTGGAAACTTCTAAAGAAGAAGTTAAGGATACGGCCACAGAGGAACCGGTGGCAGATGACCTTACAAAAGTCGAGGGGATTGGCCCAAAGACGGCTGAAGCGCTAGTCAATGCCGGGATCAATACCTTTGCTATTCTTTCAAAGGCAAACCCTGAAAAAATAAAGGAGTTGCTTACAGAAGCCAGTTCACGCCTGGCACACTTGGATCCGGGAAGCTGGCCGAAGCAAGCTAAGATGGCCGCTGACGGAAAATGGGATGAACTCAAGGAATGGCAGGAAAAAGCTAAGGGTGGTGTAGAATAAAACACCCCCGGATTAATTGAGTATTAAACAAAAACACACATACCATAAATACTACGAAAATGGCAAAAATTACCGCAGCTGAGGTAAACAAGTTAAGAAAGGCTACCGGAGCCGGCATGATGGATTGCAAAAATGCCCTGGTAGAAGCCGCAGGTGACTTCGACAAAGCCATCGAAATCCTTCGTTAATAAGGACAGATAGTGGCAGCCAACCGCGCCGATCGGGATTCTTCAGAGGGAGCAGCAATCGCCAGGGTCAACCAGGATCGCCAGGGTCAACCAGGCCTGTAATGCAGGTGTGATCATTTCATTGAACTGTGAAACTGACTTCGTGGCGAAAAACGAGAGCTTTGTAAACCTTGCGAAGGATCTGGCAGATCTGGCACTGAACTACGATAGTAAAGATGCTTTCCTGGCTGCTGATTTCAACGGGATCTCCGTACAGGAAAAGCTGTTGGAACAAACCGGGGTCATCGGTGAGAAAATAGAGATCGGAGGGTTTAGAAAGTTGAATGCTCCCTTCGTGGGTTCTTATATTCACGCTGGTAATAAGATCGCAACCCTGGTAGGTCTTTCTGAAGCTGTTGATCAGGCTTCTACCGTTGCTAAGGATGTGGCCATGCAAACTGCGGCCATGAACCCGGTAGCGCTGAACGAGGAAGAAGTGAACCAGGAGATCATCGACAAGGAAATCGAAATTGCCAAGGATCAACTTCGGCAGGAAGGAAAACCGGAGGAAATGCTGGATAAGATTGCCCAGGGGAAACTCAAGCGGTTCTTCAAGGACAACACGCTTGTTAACCAGGATTTTATCAAGGACAGTAAAATCAGTGTTTCCCAGTACGTCAAATCTGCGGGTTCAAACCTGGAAGTTACCGGGTTTGAGCGGGTAGCCCTTGGCTAACCAAAAGCTTTTCTAAAATGGAAAAACGCCCCGGTGGGGCGTTTTTTTATGAATTGCCATGAGCTGATCCTGTTGTTAGAATTGCGCTGACAGCCCTATCAATGGCCGGGACGGGTTTCTCACTACCTGCGCAATAGACCGATGTGTGGCTGGTAATACAAAGTAGAACTGTCGGGATTCAGAGTATTTGCATGTATTTCTTAAAAGATAGGACAGGTTATTGACCTGCGATATCGCCCGTTTGGTTTATCATAAACACCAATGCTTTTTGGAGCTGACTTTACAGAGGTGAAGCAAAGTTATTTTGATTATTTTTGTCTGGATCTAAGCGCACATCCATGCAATATAAGCGTATACTCTTAAAACTTAGCGGAGAAGCCCTGATGGGGGAACAACAATATGGGATCGACCCCGGACGGCTGGATACCTATGCAGATGAAATAAAGGGTGCGGTGGAGCGCGGTATAGAGGTTGCTATTGTCATTGGCGGTGGGAATATATTCCGTGGTGTGTCAGTTGCCAACAGAGGGATGGACCGGGTACAGGGAGATCATATGGGAATGCTGGCCACCATAATAAATGGCCTTGCCCTTCAATCCGCCCTGGAAAACAAAGGCGTAGATACTCGTTTGCAATCAGCCATCAAGATCAACGAGGTGGCAGAACCTTTTATCCGCAGACGTGCCATGCGGCACCTGGAAAAAGGCAGGGTCGTTATTTTCGGTGGAGGTACCGGGAATCCCTATTTTACAACCGACTCCGCCGCTGTCCTGAGGGCTATCGAAATCGAGGCGGATGTGATCCTTAAGGGAACACGGGTAGATGGTATATATACCAGCGATCCTGAGAAGGACAAGACAGCAACCAAGTTCGATACTATAAGCTTCAAAGATGTCCTGAGCCGGGGGTTGAAGGTTATGGATACTACTGCCTTTACGCTTAGCCAGGAAAATGAACTGCCTATTGTAGTATTCGATATGAACAAAAAAGGAAATTTGCTTAAAATTGTATCCGGCGAGAATATCGGAACAGTCGTAAATCTCTGAAAGAAGTTATAAAGAAGCATCATCCTATGAACGAAGAAGTTAAATTCATCCTGGACGCCACCAAGGAAAGTATGGAAAATGCCATTTCCCACCTGGAGAAGGAACTGGTAAAGATTCGTGCGGGAAAGGCGAGCCCTTCCATGCTGTCTTCCGTGATGGTAGAATATTATGGAAATATGACACCCCTTTCCCAGGTATCGAATATCAATACGCCGGATGGCCGTACGATTTCAGTACAACCCTGGGAAAAAAGCATGATCCCTGTAATTGAAAGCGCCATCATGAATGCAAATCTGGGCTTTAATCCCATGAACAATGGGGAAATGGTCATCATCAATGTTCCACCCCTAACCGAGGAGCGACGCAGGCAACTGGTAAAACAGGCGAAATCAGAGGCCGAGGATGCAAAGGTCAGTATACGGAGTGCCCGTCAGGAAGCAAATAAGGAGATAAAAGCCCTCGATATTTCAGAAGACCTGGAAAAAAATGCCGAGATAGATATACAGGAACTAACAGATGACTTTACGAAAATGGTTGACCGAATCCTCGAACATAAAGAGGTGGAAATCATGAAAGTATAAGCGTTAAATCACCACATATTTAAAAGCCTCCTTCGCGGGGCTTTTTTTATTGTTCTGCAGCCTCACCAAAATACCATAATACCACAGCCCCTATAATGGCAAGGGTACAAAGTACTATTAGCAAGCGATAGAATTTACGTGCCGTTTTCCGATAATTCCATTGGCTGGATTCCAGGATGATGAGATTTATTGAAGGTTAAATTAGTTAATCTTCTCCTATCAGGGTATTTATTGGGTACAGTGGGGATGATTTTTTACCTTTGCCCGCGAATTCAGCGCATGGTAGCAAAACTTACACAGGGATTCTGGGCGAAGACTGCACGGATCATACTCCGGAACCGGATTTTGATCCTCTTATTGATCGCGGCCATTACCTATGGGCTTTCCACCCAGTGGACGCATATGCGGTTCGCCACCTCTGAGGTAAACCTGCTTCCGGACGAACATCCCGAGAACATCCAATACAAGGAATTCCTGGAGCTTTTTGGGGAGGAGGGTAACATCATCGTACTTGGTGTACGGGATTCATCCCTCTATAAGCCGGAAACCTTCAACCAGTGGAATGTCCTCAGCGAGAAACTGGAGGCATTCCCAGAAGTGGATTTTGTACTTTCCACTGACAACCTTCAACAACTGGTACGGGACAGGGAAAAACAGGAGTTCGTTCTGAAACCCTGGCTTGAAGGCCCCGTCGAGAACCAGCAAGCCCTGGACAGTCTTACCGATGTGCTCTTTGACCAACTGCCCTTTTATGAAAAACTGCTTTATAACAAGGAAAACAAAACACTTCGCACCGCCGTCTACCTGGACAAAGACCTGGTAAACACCTCTGTTCGCAAAGATTTCATACTCAACGACCTCAACACCCTTATAGCGAATTTCGAATCGGAGACAGACCTGGATGTTCGCGTATCCGGAATGCCCTATATCCGCACCATGAATGCGCAGAACATAATAGATGAAATCGGGAATTTTATCCTGGCTGCGCTCCTGGTTACCTCTCTGATATTCTTCTTTTTCTTCCGCTCCTTCAGGGCTACCCTGATCTCAATGATCGTGGTGGTGATCGGCGTAATGTGGGCCTTCGGAACCCTTGGACTGCTGCGTTATGAAATTACAGTGCTCACGGCACTAATCCCGCCGGTGATCATCGTGATAGGGATCCCCAATTGTATTTTCCTGATCAACAAGTACCAGCAGGAGGTAAATAAGCATGGAAATCAGGCAAAGTCACTCCAGCGGGTCATTACCAAAATAGGAAATGCCACCCTGATGACCAACGTAACCACCGCATCAGGTTTTGCCACATTTATCATAACCAACAGCAAACTCCTCACCGAATTCGGGATCGTTGCTTCACTGAATATCCTCGGGATCTTTGTGCTTTCCTTATTGATCATCCCGATCATATACAGTTTTATGCCCCTTCCAAAAACGAAGCACCTGAAACACCTGAACAAAAGATGGATCGATGGCTTCGTGGATTGGATGGAACGCATGGTACGGCATCACCGGATCGCGGTTTATGTTATTTCCATTGCACTTTTGGTAATCAGCATCATTGGGATCTACCGAATCGATATCTCGGGCAGCCCTATCGAGGACATGCCTAAAAAAACGGAATTCTTTAGTGATATCCGTTTCTTCGAATCGGAATTCGACGGCATCATGCCTGTGGAGGTTGTCATAAATACCACCCAGCGGAACGGAGTACTGAAACAGGCCACACTCAGGCGTATGGACAGGCTGGACCTTTACATTGAAGAAACTCCGGAATTATCCAGGCCGGCGTCGATAGTCAACCTTGTAAAATACTCCAAACAGGCTTTTTACAATGGAATCCCCAAATACTATCAGCTCCCGACCTCACAGGAAAGCAACTTCATCCTTAATATCGCCAGGAAGTCAGGGGAAAATGGAGATCTCCTTAAAAGCTTTGTGGACAGTACCGGGCAGATTGCCCGGATGACCACCTATATGAGGGATGTAAAGACTGACC
>JARRLI010000138.1:0-5005 GCA_037387145.1 Robiginitalea sp.
CTTAAGTTTTCGCTTGGCATACTCCAGTTCATTACCGGTCTCCAGGGCAAATCCCACAATATACTGCCCGGTCTTGCGCGCTCCTAGTGTTGCAATGATATCCGGATTCCGAACAAGCTTTAATTTCATGGTATCCCCTGATTTTTTGATCTTCTCAGTGGCCATATGCTCAGGACGGTAGTCTGCCACCGCCGCTGCTCCGATCACAAGGTCCATGCCCGGAAATAACTCAAGGGCCTTATTGTACATCTCCAGTGCGGTCTGTACATGCGTTAACTCAATTTGTGGATTCGCAGGCTGCATAGAGGTAGGGCCGCTAATAAGGTAAACCTCAGCTCCCATCCCGGCAGCCTCCTCGGCCAGCGCAAATCCCATTTTGCCGCTTGAATGATTCCCTATATAGCGGACGGGGTCCAGGGGTTCGCGGGTAGGCCCCGCCGTAATCATCACCTTTTTACCTCTAAACGAAAGCCCTTCGCCAAGATAATCATTGATAAATTCAACGATTTCCTCAGGTTCTGCCATTCGACCTTCCCCATGAAGTCCACTGGCGAGTTCCCCTTCTCCGGGGGGGATCATCAGATTGCCATATCCTTTAAGTGTATTTAATGAGTTCTGGGTAGATGGATGCATGTACATGTCGAGATCCATGGCAGGAGCGAAAAAAACAGGGCACTTGGCGGATAAATAACAAGCCATCAGCAGGTTGTCGCAGGTGCCTGATGCCATCTTTGACAGGGTATTTGCAGTCGCAGGTGCGATCAACATAAGATCTGCCCAAAGTCCCAGTTCCACGTGGTTATTCCAGTCGGTCAGGTCTTCTTCTTCCCGTGTGAAACTATGGAGCACTTCATTCTTTGAGAGCGTAGCAAGGGTAAGGGGGGTGACAAAATCGCCGGCGCTCTCGGTCATTACAATCCTAACCTCGGCACCGGCTTTAATCAGTAAACGGGTAAGAAACGTAGTTTTATACGCAGCGATACCTCCTGTAATGCCCAAAAGGATACGCTTGGATGATAGCATCTTACTCCGGGTCTTTCTCGGTATTGCGGTAGTAAATTTTATCTTCCAGCCATTCCTGTATGGCGAGCGCATGGGGTTTCGGAAGTTTTTCGTAGAACTTGGAAACCTCTATTTGCTCCTTGTTCTCAAAAACCTCCTCCAAACTATCGCTGTATGTAGCAAACTCCTCCAGTTTTTCCAGGAGCTCTTTTTTAATCTCAGCATTGATTTGAGAAGCCCGTTTGGATACTATGGAAATGGCCTCATAGATGTTGTCGGTGTTCTCATCAAACTCATGACGGTTAATGGTTACCGTGGTAATAGGAGCTTGAGAATTTTTTAAATCATTCATATTCATTTTGCCAATTTTTCTAATTCCTGATATGCCTTTAATTCTTCCTGCAGTTGCTCAAACATTTTCTCTGCGTCTTTTGAGAACTGTGTTTCGGGATAATTTCGGATCAAGGTGTTATAAGCCTCCAACGCATCGTCCAGACGCTCCTTCTTCTTTATGAAGGTACTGTTCAAGGCGAGATTTATGGACGCCCTGAACTTCTGGAAATAGGCCTCCTCCCTGTATTCAGACCCAGGGTTTTCAGCTACAAAGTTATCCAGGGCCGCAATCCCGGACAAATTGTAATCCAAAACATAATACTCTCCCAGTTTAACGTATTGCTTGGCAATTTCAAACTCCTTCTTCTCCTTCTTTGTCGTCAGTTCCTGTGCCATTTTATTGGCTTCGGCCTGATATTCGGAGTTAGGGTAGGAGTTGATAAAAACCTGCAACTTGGTAAGTGCCTTATCCGTATCTGTTTGATCAAGAGAGTAACGGGGGGAAAGCATATAATAACTCTTAGCTCCCTGAAAAGCCGCTTGGTCGGCTTTGTCACTTCCTGGATACGACTTCAGAAAGCGCTCAAACTGATATCCTGCAAAGTTGTAATCCTTTATCTGATAATAACTGTCTGCGAGAAAGAATAGAACGCGTTCCCCCTGAGGTTTACCCACAAATTGAGGGGCAATCTGCTCTAAAAGCCGATTGGCCTTTTTGAAGTCCCCTTCCTCATATAGCTTCTGGGCTATGGTATATTTTTTGGTAATATCCGGGTTCTTCAATGCTTTCTGGTACTCGCTGCATGAAAACAGGATGAGAACAGGAATGATCAAAAGGTATCTGGCCATCTTCCAAAACATTGGGCAAAAGTAGGTATAATTCGTGGAATATAAAATGGGAAAATGATTACTACAAAAGGGGTTTCGAAGTACACAGGTTCCATTTGTGCAGCGCGAAGTGCTATTTGATCGCGGTAAACGCCTCTTTAAGATAAGCTTCGATTTCCTTTTGAAGCTGCGTGCTGGGAGCAATAAGGGGTAACCTTACTCCCGGCAGGCAAATGCCTTTCTGGGCGAGCAACCCTTTGATACCAGCTGGATTACCCTCTTTAAAAAGAAGTTCAAAAAGGGGAATCATAGCGCGGTGCAGTCTTTCTGCCTTAACAGCCTCTCCTGCCATAGCCATTCGAATCATCCGGGTAAAGGTTTCCGGAATGCCCTGCCCAACCACAGAAATTACACCCGAGCCCCCCTCCAAAATAGTGGCTACGGCTGTATGATCATCCCCTGAAATAACCAGGAACCCTTCCGGGGCCTGCTCTATAAGAGTCTTGATTTGCTGCATATCGCCACTTGCTTCCTTTATTCCAATGACCTTGTCCGTAGATGCGGCGATACGAAGAACCGTCCCGGGAAGCAGGTTACTGCCGGTCCTGGAGGGGACGTTATAAATAAGCAGCGGCAATGGGCTTGCTTCTGCCAATGCCCGGTAGTGCCGATAAATACCCTCCTGTGAAGGTTTGTTGTAATAAGGAGAAACGGAGAGTATGGCATCATACCCTGTTAGATCTGTTTGTTTGAATTCATTGACCAAAGCCCGGGTATCATTCCCCCCTATACCAGCCATAAGGGGAAGGCGGCCTTTGTTTATTGTACGCACCGCTTTGAAGATCGAAGCCTTTTCTAGCTTACTAAGGGTAGCGGATTCCCCGGTTGTCCCCAAAACAACCAGATAATCTACCCCGCTGGTCACTACGTATTCCACCAGTCGTTCCAGGGCTTCAAAGTCTGGTTCAAGGGATTCGTTAAACGGGGTGATCAATGCAATGCCCGTGCCGTAAAATTTCTCATTCATGACGGTAACTTCAACAAATCCAAATATTTCTTTATCTCCATTTTAAAGGTGTCAAATTCAGCTGGCGGGAGTTCCAGGATCAGGTCGTTGTATACCGGTTCCACTCCTGGAAAACCTATGCGCAAAGCGGCCTTCGTCTTGATGCTCATAAGGTACAGCATCAGTCGGGGCTGGTTGAAGTAATTGATGAGGAGATCGTATTCTCTATTCAGGAATTCAAGGGCATAGCTGTTCTCAATTTCCCCTTTCCAACCCAAATCCTTATCAGCAAAAACAGGAGTGGAATAGGGAGAATTCTTGTCATAAAATTCACGGTAGCCCATAATCTTTATACCGTTGGGTTTCAGTTTCAGGGTGTCCACCAGTTCATAGAAGCGGTCCTCATGCTTAAAATGCTCCAGGTCCACAATGACCCCCACGGCATTAATTCCGGGTTTTCGATCTACAGGGGCCGGGAACTGCTTTAATTCCCGTTTCAAATACTTAAGACCTGATCTATGTTTAAATTTATCTTTGAACCCTTTTAAAACCATTTCGCCTGAGGTTTACCACAAAGGTAAATGAAATCCCTGCATGGGGAACACAAAGTTATGTCTCCTCCTATAAAGTAATTGAAACTTATTGTTGTATTTAAAACAAATACCTGAGCTACAGGATGCGAGAATACCTATAGCAATCCGGGCGAAACGATTGTAAATCCATTCGTCTTTGTAATCTGACTTGAACCACAGTCCCAGGCTTTGAGCAGGACAATCATCTTTCAGCGTTTTCTTGAAGGCTTCGAGGTTGGGTGGGTTTATTTCATCATCGAATGACCTCTATCAAAAGTGATTTAATCGATCATAGCCAGAAATTCCGCTTCGGAGATGATGGGTACCCCAAATTTTTCCGCCTTGGCACGCTTACTGGGCCCCATTTTATCCCCCGCTACCAGATAGGTGGTTTTGGATGAAACGGAAGAGGCCACCTTCCCTCCATTGTCTTCTATCATTTTTTTCAGCTCATTGCGGCCCAGGGATTCGAAGACTCCTGAAACCACAAAGGTGGACCCCTTCAATAATTCCGTCTGACCCTCCATTTCTGCCTCACTGACGGCCATCTGGATCCCGGCTGCTTTAAGGCGTTCTACATTTGACCGGGTTCTGGAAAAAATCGACCACACTTTGCGCAATCCGCTCCCCTATCTCATCCACCTTTATAAGTTCGGCTGTACTGGCAATCATCAGGGCATCTATGTTTTTATGGGAGCGAGCCAGCTTCTTTGCCACCGTTTCACCTACATACCTGATTCCCAATGCAAATAAAACTTTCTCAAAAGGCACCTCTTTAGAGGCTTCAATACCTGCCAGCAAGTTTGAAACAGACTTCTCGGCCATTCGATCCAGGGGAAGCAATTGTTCTTTCTTCAGCTCATACAGGTCTGCATAGTTGTGGATTAAGCCCTCCTCGAACAATAACTCCACAGTTTCGCCCCCAATACCCTCAATATCCATGGCCTTCCGGGAAATGAAGTGCTGAATTCGCCCCTTGATCTGTGGGGGACACCCTGTGTCGTTCGGGCAGAAATGAACAGCCTCCCCTGAATGGCGTACCAGAGGAGTACCACACTCAGGACATACCTCGATATAGGGGGTTGGTGAGCTGTAATTGGGACGCTGGCTCAGATCTACGCCGGTGATTTTCGGTATTATCTCCCCTCCTTTCTCTACGAATACCATATCCCCTTCGCGTACATCGAGCTTGGCGATTTGATCCGCATTGTGCAGGCTGGCTCTTAACAGTGGTACCCGCCAACAAAACGGGTTCGAGATTGGC
>JARRLI010000139.1:0-10308 GCA_037387145.1 Robiginitalea sp.
GCGCACCGATGGGAAAAATATTTGACAAGGATGGTGATACCGCCCGAAAAGGTTCCCTGAATACAAAGCTCCTCCAGGCCCTGGATGCGCTTCCTTATTACGGGGACCCCTTTCCGAAATCCACAGGCTATGAATGGTTTCGGGATGCTGTGATCCCCCTGCTGAGCATTCATCCTGACACCCCTGAAAATCTGCTTCATACAGGTGTTAGGCATATTGCCGGACAGATCAGCCGCTCAGTGCAGAGCCTCTCAGGAAGTGGAGCACAAACGGTTCTGGTTACGGGTGGGGGTGCATTTAACTCTTACCTGATTGAGGTGTTGCAGGAATTATTGGGCAAAAGAATCCGCCTGGAACTCCCCGGGCCTGAGCTGATTTCTTATAAGGAGGCACTGGTATTCGGGTTTTTGGGAGCCCTTCGCCTCGCGGGTCGGCCTAATGTGCTGGCTTCTGTTACCGGGGCAGAACGGGATTCCTGTTCGGGAATTCTGTACCTGCCCTGACCTGTGTAAAGGCCAGTTAGGAATGCATCATATATGGCCTGGCACTGTAGAAAAAAGGTCCAGATATGCCTGCAGGCTGCAGGGAAGAAGTGTAATTTGGATTGGGGGGTGCCCCGGGAATCGGCAAAATCTCCTGATCTTCTCCTACATTCTACAAAGGAATATTCCCGTGTTTTCTTTTGGGCTGATCCACCGATTTATTCTCAAGGGATGCAAACCCCTTGATCAGCTTGCGCCTGGTTTCCCTTGGCAGGATAACCTCATCGATAAACCCGCGCCTGGCAGCCCGGTAAGGGTTCGCAAATTTATCGGCATATTCCGCCTCTCTTTCAGCTAGTTTGCCCTCAGGATCGGTTGCCTCCTTGATTTCCTTCCTGAAAATAATCTCGCTGGCACCCTTGGCACCCATTACCGCAATTTCCGCCCCGGGCCAGGCAAAATTCAAATCCGCACCAATATGCTTGGAATTCATCACGTCGTAGGCTCCTCCATAAGCCTTCCGCGTGATCACGGTTATCCTGGGAACGGTAGCTTCGCTTAAGGCATACAGGAGTTTGGCCCCATGCATAATGATGCCCGACCACTCCTGGTCCGTTCCGGGAAGGAAACCAGGTACGTCCACCAGGACGAGCAAGGGAATGTTGAAGCTGTCACAAAATCTGGTAAACCTCGCCGCCTTCCGGGAGCTGTTACTATCCAGAACCCCCGCCAGAAACAGGGGCTGATTCGCTATAATCCCTATACTTTTACCACCCAACCGGCCAAACCCGGTAATGATGTTCTCTGCATAGTCCCCATGAATTGGAAAAAAGGAGTCCCCATCGAGGATTCCTTCGATGACCTCGTGCATATCATAAGGCTTGTTAGGGTTATCAGGTACGATATCCCCCAGTTCATCCCTCCATTCTTCAGCGAGTTTAAAGGTGAGGTCCGGGGCCTTCTCGCGGTTGTTTTGCGGCAGGTAGGAAAGCAATATCTTAAGATCTTCCAGACAGGCCACGTCATTGGGAGCCGTCCTGTGTGCTACTCCTGATTTTATGGCATGGGTACCCGCACCGCCCAATTCCTCGGAGGTCACATTCTCATTGGTGACGGTCTTCACTACATTGGGTCCGGTAACGAACATATAACTGGTTTCTTCCACCATCAGGATGAAATCTGTCATGGCAGGCGAATAGACCGCCCCACCCGCACAGGGGCCCATAATTGCAGAAAGTTGCGGAATGACGCCGGAAGCCTGCACATTCCGGTAAAAAATATCCGCATATCCCCCCAGGGATCGCACACCTTCCTGAATACGTGCCCCTCCCGAATCATTAAGGCCGATTACAGGTGCTCCTACCCGTACCGCAAGGTCCATCACCTTGCAGATCTTCTCAGCGTGGGTCTCGGATAAAGAACCACCGAAAATTGTAAAATCCTGGGCATATACATAAACCAGCCTCCCATGAATAGTCCCGTATCCAGTGACAACCCCATCCCCATAGTACTGCTGTGCTTCCATTCCGAAGTCTGTGGTTCGGTGCGTTACCAGTGCCCCCATTTCCTCGAAAGAACCTTCATCCAGCAAATACGCAATGCGCTCCCGGGCGGTTAATTTTTTCTGAGCATGCTGCTTTTCAATTCGTTGGGCTCCGCCTCCCTGATGTGCTTCCTGCAGCCGTTTCTGTAGCTCCTCGATTTTCTTGTCCATACCTAATTTGTGGGAATTCGTAATCGTTTTTGATCTTCCAAATACTGCCTGAGGGCCACGGCTGCTGCCACCCGGGCCTCTTTTTCTTCCTGTGCCCGTAATAGCTCAGGAGCATAATGCTCCCCGACAAAATGCGTATTAAAGGCTCCGGAACGGAATGCCGGATGCTTGCATACAAATGTCCCGAACGGCAAGGTGGTCTGTACGCCGGAAACCTCATACATAGAAATCGCCTCCAGCATGCGTTGTATGGCTTCCATCCGGTCGCTGCCATAGGTGATAAGTTTTGCAAGCATGGGATCGTAAAATATCGGAACCTTCATGCCTTCTTCAAATCCGTTATCCACGCGTATCCCCTGGCCCTCGGGCAATCTGTAACGCTCCAGAGTCCCTACCGAAGGTAAAAAGTCATTCTGTGGATCTTCCGCATATACCCGGAGCTCCAGCGCATGACCCCGGATGCGGAGATCCTCTTGTTTGATAGACAGTCGCTCTCCACGGGCTACCCGGATCTGAAGCGCGACCAGGTCAACCCCGGTAATCAATTCGGTTACCGGGTGTTCCACCTGCAGACGGGTATTCATTTCCAGGAAATAAAAGTTATGGTCTGCATCGATCAAAAACTCTACCGTTCCGGCTCCAACATATTGACAAGCTCTTGCCACATCAACGGCTGCCGCACCCATCTGCTCCCGGAGTTCAGGGCTAAGTACTGAGGAAGGGGCCTCTTCCACAACCTTCTGGTGCCTTCGCTGTATACTGCACTCCCTTTCAAAAAAATGGAGAATGTTACCGTGGGTGTCGGCCATCACCTGTATTTCAATGTGCCGGGGGGAACTGACGTATTTCTCGATAAAAACAGAACCGTCTCCAAAAGCTGATTCGGCCTCGCTCATAGCCCTTTTAATCTGGGATTCCAGTTCATTCTCAGCTTCTACGATGCGCATTCCCTTTCCTCCACCTCCTGCAGCCGCCTTGATCAAAATGGGAAAGCCAATGGTACGGGCTACCTCCATGGCTTCCTTATTATCCGCTATCGCACGGTCTGTGCCGGGAACAAGGGGGATAGGCAAATCCTGCATTCTCACTCAAAAACCCATACCCCGGGTGAATACCATCTACCCCCATTGACTTGGATATCTCAACAATCCGATCCCCCCTGAGATACGATTTGGAAGATGGGGCTTCGCCTATGCAAACAGCTTCATCTGCAAAACGCACATGGGGTGCATCCCGGTCAGCCTCAGAGTAGACGGCCACGGTCTTGATCCCCATTTTACGGGCTGTCTTCATCACCCGTATCGCAATTTCACCTCGGTTGGCTACCAGAATTTTTTCCATATTTATACGGTTGACTTATTCAAATTCGATCAACAGGTCCTTCTTATCCACGGCGGTTCCTTCGGTAACAGCAATTTTCTTGATAACCCCATCCCGGGGTGACAGGATCAAATTCTCCATTTTCATGGCTTCAAGTACCAAAAGAGCATCCCCTTCGGTTACCTTTTGCCCTACAGCGACCTGTATATCGAGGATAAGGCCCGGCATGGGTGCCTCGACCTGGGAAATCGCTGAGGCCGATCCAAGTTCAAAGCCCATCTGGGCGATCAACTGGTCCAGCTCATCCGAAAGACGGACCGAATAGAGGTTCCCATTGACCTGGACCTCATAGGACCTATTCAGAAAATCCGAGTGCAGTATTGCCGCCTTAAAGGGTTTCCGGCCTTTCAATACGTGAAGGGTTTGGGTGCTTAACCGAACCATATCATAGGATTGCAGCGTTTCATGATCCATATCAAAGGACCATGCATCGTTAACATCTATTTTGAAAGAAGAAGGCATTGCAGCTTTTTTTCTGATGGGAGATAAAAATACGGGTTCGCAGGGAATATGTTAAGGGAGTTTCCGTATTTTTTCCAGAGGGAGGCAAGGGCTAACCCTTCTGATATGCGCATGAGGTCTCCGGTGCTGAAGACGAATGTAATTCGAATTGAGACACTCCAATGAGTTTTGTCATAGGCCGCCCGGGTTAAAAAGCAGAATATTGCAGGAAGAACTACACTCTGGAAGGGACACCGGGGAGTGAATCTAAATTCCTATTTTTGATTCAAAACAGGACGCTATGTTAACCATAGGAATCGCGGGAGGTACGGGTTGTGGAAAGACCACGGTCGTGAACCAGATCATAGAGGAACTGCCGTCCAACGAAGTGGGGATCCTTTCCCAGGATTCCTATTATCACGACCTTTCACATTTGAGCTACCGGGAGCGCTGCGAAATTAATTTTGATCATCCCCAGGCCATAGACTTCAAACTGATGGAAATGCATTTGAGGGAACTTAAAAATGGAAAGCCCATCGAACAGCCCGTCTATTCATTCGTGGACCACAACCGGACCCGGCAAACCGTTCAGGTATTCCCGCGCAAGGTCATGATAATCGAAGGGATCCTGATAATGACGCAACCTGAAATTAGGGACTTGTTCGATATAAAGATCTTTGTACATGCAGATTCTGATGAGCGCCTTATTCGACGCCTTAAAAGGGATACTGGGGAACGCGGGCGCAACCTTCCGGAGGTGCTTGAACGTTACCAGCATACCTTGAAGCCCATGCATGACCAGTTTATTGAGCCCACCAAGGAATTTGCGGATATAATCATCCCGAATAATAAGTACAACAATGTCGCCATTGAGATTGTCCGTACTATAATTTCGGATAAACTGACGACGGTATGAGCCTGAAAGACCTGCGAAACAAGAAATGGTTTGGGATCGCAAGCAATATTTATGTATTGATACTCACCATTTTTGCAGTGTGGATGTTGTTTTTTGATACAAATTCGCTGATGATTCATAAGGAACTGAAGAAAGAGATTAAAAAATTACAGAAACAACAAGAATTCCTCAGGGAGGAGATAGCCAGGGACAAAGAGATCATCGAGCGTCTCTCAGATCCGGAGGAACTGGAGAAGTTTGCGCGGGAGGAATACTACCTCAAGCGAAAAGATGAGAAGATCTACCTTATTGAATACGAGGACAGCCTAAACCAAGACGAACATGAAGATTAATAGCGGAGGCTTTGAGCCAGTCTCCTCCAAAGCCTGGAAACAGAAGATACAGGCAGACCTGAAGGGAGGAGATTACAACGAGCTTTTAACCTGGATCTCCCCCGAGGACATCACGGTGAAGCCATTTTACAATGCAGAGGACATGCCCCAGCCCTCCGATAAAATAGTTACACCTTCAGCAGACCCTTGGAAAATTGGACATATATGCGAAGTCGGGGTTGAAAATGCAGTGAGCCTGGCCCAGGAGGCCCTGGAAAACGGAGCAGAGCAACTCCTTGTCAACTACCCTAAAGATGCGGATGATACACTGGGGAAACTCACAACAGTGAAAGCGCGGAAGTGGGTAGACATGCATGACTTCAACGAACAGTCCTTAAGGGAACTGGGCGGAGTATCGGATCCTTCCAGCCGCTGGATAGCAGATCCAATCGGAACCCTTACCGCAACGGGGAACTGGGCGGAAAGTATGGAGACTGATATGGGCCTCCTTGGCAAATTCCAATCACAGGCTGGTGACCGTGCCGTGCTTGGAATTCATGCCAATCGCTATCAGAACGGGGGGGCTACCCGCGTTCAGGAGCTGGCATATACCCTGGCCCATGGAGATGAATATTTAAAAAAGGCAGAAATGGATCAGGGGTTAAAGCCTTTGCTGGAAAACCCTGTTTTTTTGGTGGCCGTCGGAGGCGAATACTTCTTTGAGATTGCAAAATTGCGCGCATTGCGCAGGTTGTGGGAACTTCTGGCCACAACGTATGGGTATTCCGGTAAATGTTGCATTATCGCCATGCCAAGTCATCGAAACAAGACACTTTACGATTATAACACCAATATGTTGCGGTCCACAACCGAATGCATGGCTGCCGTTCTCGGAGGTGCTGATGTGATCTGCAACCTCCCATACGACAGCCTGTATCATGATCCGAACCGGTTTGCCGACCGCATAGCCCGAAACCAGTTACTGCTGCTGAGGCATGAAAGTTATTTCTCCGCCGTTTCAAATCCGGCTGACGGCGCATATTATATAGAATTCCTGACGGACCAGCTTGGCAAGAAGGCCCTTGACTACTTTAAGAAAGTGGATCACCGTGGTGGATTGCTTCGCCAGCTGAAGGAACATCAAATTCAGAAAAAGATCCGTGAAAGTGCCGAGAAAGAACAATTGGATTTCAATGAAGGCAGGCTGGTACTTGTAGGGTCAAACAAATACCCCAACCCGGACGACCGAATGAAGGGAGAACTCCATAAAAATCCATTTCTGCCCAGGCGTTCGGACAAAACATTGATAGAGCCCATCTTGCCACGACGGCTTTCAGAAGCGTATGAACAAAAAAGATTAATGGATGAGCAGCAATAAAGTAAAGGATCTTCAGTGGAGTATTCCTCAAACCCTGGGCGGCAGGCCCGCAAACCCGGCAGCAAACCGCAAAACCGCTGAGGAAATCCATATAAAGGACAGTTATGATCCGGGAGACACTGAAGGGCTGAAACACCTGGACTTTGCGGCCGGGATACCACCTTACCTGCGGGGTCCTTACAGCACCATGTACGTGCGAAGGCCCTGGACAATCCGCCAGTATGCAGGGTTCTCGACGGCCGAGGAAAGCAATGCTTTTTACAGGAGAAACCTGGCTGCAGGGCAAAAAGGACTTTCCGTCGCCTTTGACCTGCCTACCCACAGGGGGTATGACAGCGACCACGAAAGGGTAAAAGGGGATGTGGGCAAGGCCGGCGTGGCTATTGATACTGTAGAGGACATGAAACTTCTCTTCGACCAAATCCCCCTGGACAAGATGTCGGTATCTATGACCATGAATGGAGCGGTGATTCCGATCATGGCATTTTACATTGTAGCTGCTGAAGAACAAGGGGTGCCTCCCCAACAACTTTCAGGAACCATACAGAATGATATCCTGAAAGAATTCATGGTGCGCAATACGTATATCTATCCTCCTGCCCCATCCATGCAATTGGTGGCTGATATCTTTGAATACACCAGCAAGTTTATGCCCCGATTCAACAGTATAAGCATCTCCGGGTACCACATGCACGAGGCAGGGGCGCCGGCCCATATGGAATTGGCCTACACCCTTGCAGACGGCCTGGAATATATCCGCACGGGATTAAAGGCCGGCCTGAAGATCGATGCTTTCGCACCCCGTCTGTCATTCTTCTGGGGAATTGGCATGAATCATTTCATGGAAATCGCCAAGCTGCGGGCCGGAAGGATCCTGTGGGTTCACAGACCAGCGGATATAGCCTAACCGAACAAGACCCGTTCAACAATGTAGCCCGAACCATGATAGAAGCAGCCGCGGCCGCCTTCGGGGGCACCCAAAGCCTGCACACCAATGCACTGGACGAGGCGATTGCGCTTCCTACAGACTTCTCTGCGCGGATTGCCCGCAACACCCAACTGATCCTACAGGAGGAAATGGGGATTACGCGCACGGTAGATCCCTGGGCGGGAAGTTACTATGTGGAAAAACTCACCGCAGAGCTCTGCTCAAAAGCCTGGGAACTCATTGAGGAAACTGAATCCTATGGGGGTATGACCCAGGCTATAGAAGCCGGGATCCCAAAACTCAGGATCGAAGAGGCAGCCGCCAGAAAACAGGCCAGGATTGACAGTGATCAGGACATAATCGTGGGGCTTAACAGGTATCAGAGCCCGGAGGATGATTTATTGAATATCCTGGAAGTAGATAATACCAAAGTACGGCAACAACAAGTTCACCGCCTTGAAGAGGTTCGCCGCCAACGGGATGAAAAGCAGGTGGAAAAAAGCCTAGCCAGACTGGAGAATGCAGCCAAGAAAAAGGCATCCGGCCAACCGGAAGCAACCGGGGAAAATTTATTAGCTTTGGCCGTAGAAGCAGCCCGAAACAGGGCAAGCCTGGGTGAAATCAGCCTTGCCATGGAGAAAGCCTTTGGCAGGCACCGGGCAAGTGTTCAATCCATCACAGGCGTGTATTCCAAGGAAATCCAAAACGATGATACATTTGAAAAGGCACGGGCCCTTTCAGATGCATTTGCCAAATCTGAAGGCCGCAGGCCGAGGATTATGATTGCAAAGATGGGGCAGGACGGTCACGACAGAGGTGCAAAGGTTGTCGCAACCGCCTATGCTGACCTGGGGTTTGATGTGGATATCGGTCCGCTATTTCAGACTCCTGCCGAAGCTGCCAAGCAAGCGGTGGAAAATGACGTGCATATCCTGGGGGTCTCTTCCCTGGCAGCCGGGCACAAAACGCTGGTTCCAGAAGTTATCCAATCCCTCAGGGACCTGGGAAGGGAGGATATCCTGGTCATTGTAGGAGGTGTAATCCCGAAGCAGGACTACGATTTCCTCTACGAAACGGGTGTGGTTGGTATTTTCGGACCTGGAACACGTATACCGGACGCCGCCATTGAAATTCTTGAGCTCCTTGCAAGTGCCTAGAAGGCAGGTAGAAGGCTGTGGCCAGTCACGTGACCTGGGATAATTCTATAAGATTGTAATCCAGTCATTCAGGGAGGAAGAGCCCGGAGTTATTCACCTTATGTTAACAAGTTCCGTTTTCTTCAACGCCAAATAATCGTATTTTTAACCCCTATCATTAAAGTTACCATTGTTAAAACTATTGCGATCGCAAACCAGAAAGGAGGCGTTGGTAAAACTACCACCACAGTTAATCTCGCAGCTTCCCTGGGAGTCTTGGAAAAAAGTGTACTGGTCATCGATGCGGACCCGCAGGCAAACGCCACTTCGGGACTGGGTATCGAAGGGGATGAAGTCGCACAGGGCAGCTATCAAGTTCTGGAACATACTGTGGCTGCAGGGGAAACAATTATCAAGACCGGTTCACCGAATGTGGACCTGATACCCGCACACATAGATCTGGTAGCCATTGAAATTGAACTGGTCGACAAAGACGACCGTGAATATATGCTCAAAAGGGCGATAAACCATCTAAAGGATAAGTATGACTATATCCTGATCGACTGCGCGCCCTCCCTCGGATTGCTTACCCTCAATGCCCTTACCGCGGCTGATTCGGTCATTATCCCCATTCAGTGCGAGTATTTCGCCCTGGAGGGATTGGGAAAACTTCTCAATACCGTAAAAAGCGTTCAGCGAATCCATAATCCTGATCTCGATATAGAAGGGATGCTGCTGACCATGTACGATTCCAGGCTCCGGCTCTCCAACCAGGTAGTGGAAGAAGTTAAAAAGCACTTTGGGGACATGGTTTTTGAGACTATTATCCAACGTAATGTGCGCCTTGGCGAAGCTCCAAGTTATGGCGAGAGTATTATAAAGTATGACGCCAGCAGTAAAGGGGCTGCCAATTACCTGAATATGGCACATGAAATATTGCAGAAAAACAGACAAACGGTATAATGGCTAAAGCTACCCGCAAACAAGCATTGGGACGCGGGCTCTCGGCCTTGCTCAAAGATCCTGAGAATGACATCCAGTCCGCCACGGATAAGAATGCGGACAAGGTGGTCGGCAGCATAGTAGAGCTGGATCTGGATAGCATAGAAGTAAATCCAGTCCAACCGCGTTCTAACTTCGATGATGAATCCCTGGACGAACTGGCCTCTTCCATACGGGAGCTGGGACTGATACAGCCCATTACAGTGCGCAAACTGGGATTTGACCGTTACCAGTTGGTCTCCGGGGAACGCCGATACCGGGCATCCAAAAAGATTGGCCTAAAGCAGATCCCTGCCTATATCCGCATTGCCAATGACCAGGAATCCCTGGAAATGGCCCTGGTGGAAAATATTCAGCGACAGGATCTGGACCCGGTCGAAATTGCACTTTCCTATCAGCGCTTGATCGATGAGGTAGGGATGACCCAGGAAAAACTAAGTGAGCGGGTGGGTAAGAAGCGGTCCACCATAGCTAATTACCTCCGATTGCTCCGGCTGGACCCTATCATTCAGACCGGAATGCGAGATGGGTTTATCAGCATGGGGCACGGGCGCTGCCTGGTGACCGTGGATGCAAGCCCGGACCAGATCGATATATACGAAAAGATCATCGGTAAAAAC
>JARRLI010000140.1:0-4318 GCA_037387145.1 Robiginitalea sp.
CTGACACCGGACTTGCTGAGTATCATACTCGTGGTGGCCACCCAGGCCAGGGGAGAAGTGCTGATCCATCAGAAGATGTTTGAGAGCAGATTGTTCTTTGTGGACAAGTTGCTGGATATGGGGGCGAAGATCATACTATGTGATCCCCACCGGGCCACGGTAATCGGGCATGACTTCAAATCTACCCTAAAGGCAACCACCATGGTGTCTCCTGATATTCGTGCCGGAATATCGCTCTTGATTGCCGCACTCTCGGCCAAGGGGACCTCTACCATTCACAATATCGAACAGATCGATAGGGGATATGAGGCCATTGATAAGCGCTTAAGGGCTATAGGAGCCCGGATTAGCAGGGTATAGCGGGTTACTTTTCGATCAGTTTGCCGTCGGGATACTGCGCAAAACGACCCTGTTCCTTTGGATGCACCTGATCCGGGTATGGCCATGGCCACCCACCGAATTGCGTTAGGCGGTATTCTTTCATAGCCATGTTGATCTCTTCAGGTTCATTCATTACAAAAGGGCCGTATTTGGCAACTTTTTCTTCAATTGGCTTACCCTGTAACCAGAGAAGCCTGCAGGGCTCAGGTCCATTTTCAAGAAGGAGGGAATCTGGTCCAAATTCGGCCCCGCTGCCTTCCGATAATCGCGTCCCGTTAGTCAAAAGCTGGCCCCCCTCGAAAAGGAAAATCCGCCTCCTGCTGCCGGAATTTGAGATTGGGATTTCAAATGCTGCCCCCGGTTCGAGGTCGATCAGGGCGATCACTACGTCATTTTCCTTCTCAGCTGCCCATGAATCAGGAGGTGGATTAGGAGCCTCAATGCCGTTTAGTCCACCGGCGATTAGCCGGATTTTCACACCCTGTTCCTCCAAACTGGGAATGTCTTCACTCCAGAGCATTTTGAAATGCGGGTCAGCAAACTTTTTGTCCCGCGGCAGGTTTATCCAAATCTGAAACAATTCCAGGGTGTTGGGATTTTCCCTGTCCAAAAGCGGAAACATTTCTGAATGCTGTACTCCCCGTCCTGCAGTCATCCACTGAACGTCTCCCTGGCCAAATCGGGCAGATGCTCCCAGGGAATCCGCGTGGTCGCAATACCCTTTGGTAACTATGGTGATGGTCTCAAACCCCCGGTGGGGGTGTGATGGGAATCCGGGGACTACGGTTCCATGATACATACGCCATCCATCCTTCAGCTGGAAATCATTGCCCAGGGGTCGACCCTGTAGGGATTCGTCTGGGCCCATGGCTTCATTGCCCCTGGGGTAGTGGTCCAGGTGGTGCACGCAAAACAGAAAGGGGTCCGTTGTCTCCCAGGGGAACCCCAGCGAAAAAATTTGAATGTTGGAATCCATTAAAGAATTATTGATTGGGGCCAGGTTACGAATCAGTGACTGGCCGTATTTATTTCTATCCAGTTGTTTTCGGGGTCCTTCAGGTAAATCTGCTTTACCCCGTCAGCCCTTAAGGTCACAGAACCCAGATTGCCAGGCCAGTCCCAGAAGGGGGTGTTGGAGCGTTCCAGGTGGTCTATAAATGCACCCAGATCGCTTACCGAAAGGCAGAGGTGTTCGCTTTTGCGCTCGGTGATTGGGATGGTATCCTTTCCGATAAGGTGCAACTGTGTATTCCCCCGTATTCGGAACCATCGAAATCCTTCGGGTTCTGACGGATGCGGGATTTCTTCGAGTTGAAGCACTTCTTTGTAATAATTTCCTACCTGCTCCAGGTCCATTACCTCTAACGCAAAATGGTCGAATGTAAAGGAGTATTCCTGCCCCTGGCAAAAAGAGGTAAACACGGCGGCAAGGACTCCCAAAAAATAGTATCTCACAATTATCACTTTTGATGCTTTTTTGAAATAGTCATCCAGATTCACTCAAAAGAGATCTTTCTATGTGATCCGTCGCAATAAGGCTTCCTGCCCGAAGCACCGCAGCGGCATAATGCGTTGGAACCCTCCAGGGACTGAATGTCCCCATCCGCTCCTTCCAATTGTATACTGCCTTTTACCATTAGCGGGCCTCCTTTGATGACCTTTATTTCATTTGTGCTCATTTGCTTATCATTTCCTGTTGATTCATTTTCATAACTGAGCGCACCTGATGGGCACCTGGTTATTTGGGCCTGAAGTTCTTCCACCGTTGCGTTCTCGGGTTGTATCCAGGGATTTTCTTCTGGCCTGTATACGCGGGGCAGGCTCCTGACACAGATCTCTGAGTGAATGCATTTGGCGGGTTTCCAAACGATGGTGATCCCATCCTTATCATATCTTTTAATAATTTCTTTGGCCTTCATATTATGTGATTTTAATTCCTTTAAATTCCCTTCGTTTCCACCCTGGCTTTCTATGGAGGGTCAGGACCACAAAAAAAGCAGGGGAGGGCGGCGTGAGATCCTTGCGGTCTACTTCATCCTTCCCCTCCAAGGGCGGGGTCGAATCCATTCCTCATTAATTCTCTGATGTCTCAATGGGGGGAGGTCCTTCTGGGATCATTGGTTCGTATACCGTGCTTCCCTTTCGTTCGAGGTATTCTGCCTTTACCTCTTCAACCAGCTTGGGATTTTCGAACAAATCTGCCATGGTCATCCCCATCGCTTTAGCTGCATATAACATACCTTTATGCCCAATGCTCATGCCTCCAGAGGCAACCACCGCCCAGGAATGCCAGGGTGTATCCTTCGGGGCCGTGGTGACTCCCAGATTTATGTTGGCCACATTCCAGCTTACGTCTCCCACATCGGTAGAACCACCTCCGGGGTTTTCTCTGGTGGCTTCCAGAGGACGTATCCTTCCATCCATTCCAATCTGTGGTTTATCGGTAGCTTCCTGAATCTTTCTGGCAAAAGCCTCCTCAGTTTCAGAATATACGATAGGCCCCAATAACTCCAGGTTTTGCTGCATAATTTCACCCCCGGACCGGTTCACCAGTACTTCATAGATGCCCGAGATCAGGGAAATTTTATAATCCACGTTGGCCATGATGGCCGCTCCTTCAGCCATCTTCTGAATCCGTTCATATACAGGCATCATTCCCTCCCGTTTGGTATCCCGTACCCGCACCCAGATTCTTGAATAATCCGGCACTACGTTCACTACCTGGCCCCCGTCCTGTATATGGTAATGTACGCGAACGGTCGGTTCAATGTGTTCCCGGTAGTAGTTGATTCCTGTGGTATAGAGTTCCAGCGCATCCGATGCACTTCTCCCATTCCAGGGGTCTGCTGAGGCATGGGCGGTCTGCCCATAGAATTCCACTTTAAAGTCCACCAGGGCCAGTGTGCTCTGCACATCTGCCTCTGTCGATGCGGCAGGATGCCAGCTAATATTGACATCGACATCGTCCCAGAGTCCTTCCTGTACCATCCAGATCTTCCCAAAGAACTTTTCTTCTGCCGGTGTGCCAAGGAATTTGACGGTCCCTTTCATCTTTCCTTCTTCCATGCGCTCCTTGATTGCGATAGCTGAGGCCAGGCTGGCTGTTCCAAACAAATTATGCCCGCATCCGTGGCCTGCAGCTCCTGCGTTTAACGGTTCCTTGGTGGGCTGTGCTTTTTGAGAGATTCCGGGGAGGGCGTCGAATTCACCCAGAACGCTGATCACAGGTTCTCCGCTCCCGTAAGTGGCCGTGAAGGCCGTCGGAATACCAGCCACCCCACGCTCTACTGAAAAGCCGTTTTTCTCGGCATAATCGGCCAGGATACGGGAGGAATTCGTTTCCTGGAAAGCGATTTCAGCCAGGGCCCATATCGAGTCGCTGATCGCTATTAATTCTTGTTGATGTTTTTCCACGGATGCGACAATGGCTTTTTTGGAAGCTGTCATTTTCTGCGCCTGAAGGCTTGCAGTGAAGCCGAGAATGGCTACTAACAAAATCTGTTTTTTCATAGTTGAAGAGCTTTGGTTGGCAATTAATATTGCATGGCACATAACCATCCCCTAAAGATATCAAAAATAGCGGGGTGGTCACAGTTAAAACAAAATGGAACACTTGGTTCAGGAGGATCAGCTGAGTGCCGCCTTGTATACCCGCAGGCAACGTTCCCGCGCCAGTTTGTGATCGACCATTTTCTCCGGGTAGGCTTCCGTATCGAATTCAGGCACCCATTTTTTTATATAGGCAAGGTCTTTGTCGAATTTGGTGACCTGTGTCATGGGATTGAATATGCGGAAATAGGGGGCAGCATCTACACCGCTGCCAGCGGCCCATTGCCAGTTGCCAACGTTGCTTGAGAGTTCGTAGTCCAGTAGTTTTTCCGCGAAGTAGGCTTCTCCCCACCTCCAGTCGATCAGCAAGTGTTTACACAGGAAACTG
>JARRLI010000141.1:0-4315 GCA_037387145.1 Robiginitalea sp.
AAGGGCTTTTGCCAACCGACCAGAAATCCTGTTTGCAGATGAACCCACGGGCAATCTTGATGAACAAACAGGTGACAAGGTCGTGCAGTTACTTTTCGACCTGAACAAGGAAGCCGGCACTACCCTGGTCATAGTTACCCATGATATGAATCTCGCCCGGCGCTGCAACCAGCTGATGCGCCTTAAAGGCGGTCGTATTTTGGAATCTGAAAATATACTTCCCTGATGAAACCAGCTCCACAAAAGGCAGGTGGCCGTTGGCTGTTTCGCATGGCCTGGCGGGATGGCCGCGCCAGCCTGAGGCGCCTCACCCTATTCATGAGCGCGATTGTACTTGGGATCGGGGCCTTGGTATCCATTCAGAATTTCGGTAAAACACTTGAAGATACCATCTCAGGCCAATCCCGTGAACTGATGGGGGCTGATTTTCTGATAGACAGCAATCACCCTGCCAACGAGCGCGTACAGGGTATTATCGACTCCATTGGAGGCCCTGACGGTATGGAAGTGAGTTTCCTGTCCATGGCACTTTTCCCGGGCAAGGAGGGGAGTAAGCTCATACGGGTACGGGCGATGGAAGGGCCTTATCCATTTTATGGGGATCTGCTGACCCGGCCCGGAGTTGCAGCTACCTCATATCAGCAGGAAGGAACAGCATTGGTGGATGCGACCATGATGGTGCAATTTGACCTTCAACCCGGGGATGCAATCAAAATAGGCGACAAGGAATTTACCATTGGGGGAAAGCTACTGGAAGCTCCTGGAAACACAGTGGTTTCCACTTCTGTGGCGCCTGCTGTCTGGATTCCAATGCAAACCCTCGATGTACAGGGCTCGTCCAAACAGGGAGCCGGCTGGAATACAATTATTATTTCAAGACAGCCAAAGGTACAGATCTCAAGGCCCTGTATGACAAACTGGATCCCTTGCTGGATGCGGAGGATGCGGATATGGACCTGCATACGGACACTTCACAGCGATTGGGCAGAAGTTTTGAAAATGTAGGGCGGTTCTTAAAACTGGTAGCCTTTGTTGCGCTTTTGCTGGGATGCCTGGGCATAGCCAGTTCGGTCCATATCTATATGAAGGAGAAACGCGCTTTTATTGCCGTGCTCAAATGTATTGGAGCTTCACGCCGGCAAACGTTTTTGATTTTCCTGATACAAATTGCAGGCATCGGACTCCTCGGGGGAACCCTCGGGGCCTTGCTGGGACTTATATTGCAACAGGTTTTTCCCCGCCTGGTACAGGATTTCCTTCCAGTGGAACTCGAGTGGGCCACCCATTGGGGCCCCGTGCTTCTTGGGATTGGGCTTGGGCTTATTATGGCGGTGCTGTTCGGATTGCTTCCGCTGCTGAGCAGCTGGTTTATCAGTCCGCTGTCCGTACTGCGAATTGGCCAGAAGGACGATCGGCGGTCGAGGCGGCTAACATTTGGGGTATTGGGTCTGATATTCCTCGGGATTTGGGGCGTGGCCAGCTTCTTGTTGGGTCAGCCCCTTGGAGCTCTTTGGTTTGTGCTGGGGGTTGCTGTATCCTTCCTCGTACTGGCAGGAATAGCCTGGGGTCTAATGCGGCTGATCCGTATTTATTTTCCGCATTCATGGGGGTTTGAACCCCGGCAGAGCCTGCTTAATTTATTCAGGCCAAATAACCAGACCCTGGTACTGATCCTGTCCATCGGAATTGGCACCTTTCTCATCAGTACGCTCTATTTTACCCAGGATATGCTTCTGGCTAAAGCGCAGGTCGAAGATGAAACCCCGGAGGCCAACCTGATCCTGTTGGATGTGCAGGCCGGTCAGGAGGCATCCGCGGAGAAACTTATTAGAGCACGGGAACTGCCCGTGATCGAGAACATTCCTATTGTGACTATGCGCATCGATCAAATCGGGGACCAAAAGGTGGCTGATATCCGTAAGGACACTGCATCTACTATCAATGGCTGGATTCTTTATCACGAGTTTAGGGTGACCTATCGGGACAGTATGACACCGGCTGAAAACTTGGTGGCAGGAACCTGGATCCCACGGATTGACGATACGTCGGATCCCATTCCAATTTCCCTGTCGGACAATGTGGCCAGGGATGCCCAGGTTGGGGTGGGCGACCGCCTGGTTTTCAATGTACAGGGGGTACTAATGGAAACCGTAGTATCAAGCATCAGGCAAGTAGACTGGGGACGTCTGCAATTGAATTTTTCTGTGGTCTTTCCGGCAGGAGTCCTTGAAGCGGCACCCCGCTTCCACATTTTGTCCACCTATGCCCCGGATGAGGTGCAATCTGCCCGCCTCCAACAGGACATCGTTCGCGCCTACCCAAATATTTCTGTGTTGGATATCCGACAATTGCTCAGTGTGATCAGTGATATTCTGGACAAACTTTCCTGGGTGATACGGTTTATGGCATTTTTCAGTATTCTTACAGGTTTTATTGTTCTCCTTGGGGCCGTTCGAACCAGTAAATTCCAACGAATTCGTGAGAGTGTGCTACTTAGGACCCTGGGGGCAAAGAGCGGGCAAATTCTCCGGATTACGGCCCTGGAATACCTCTTTCTGGGAGGGATCGGAAGCCTAATGGGGGTCCTGCTTGCCCTGGTGGGCACACAATTGCTGGCCTATGGAGTTTTCGAACTTAACTTCGTTCCTTCATGGATCCCCTTTTTGGTGGTCTTTCCACTGATCACCCTTACGGTTCTGGTCATTGGGCTGTTAAATAGCAGGGCTGTTTTAAAAAGCCCGCCCCTTCAGGTCCTTCGGAGGGAAGTGGGTTGATAGCTCTATTGCCTGTAATTATTCAATAAATCCTGCTATTTAATGTAACAATTATGTACATTAAGCTACTAAGTAAGAAACTTAAGAATTCACAACTTTTAAAAGAACAAAAATGAAGACATTATCCTATTTAATGTTGGCTGGTATGCTTTTTCTTGGACTTCACGTTCAGGCCCAGACTGCTGACGAAATTATTGATACTTATTTTGAAAATATAGGTGGAAAGGACAATTTGAGGGCCCTTACGGGGTTGAAAATGGTAGCCAAGGTCAATCAGCAGGGCATGGAAATTCCATTGGAGATCTTCCAGATGAGCGATGGGAGACAGATGACTGTTGTGAAATTTCAAGGCAAGGAGATCAAACAGGGCGTATTCGACGGCGAAACCTTGTGGAGCACCAATTTCATGACCATGCAACCCGAGAAAAGTGATGCAGAGACTACGGAAAACCTGAAATTAAACTCAAATGACTTCCCGGATTCATTTCTGGATTATAAGGAAAAAGGGTACACGGCTGAACTTCTTGGGAAGGAAACCATCGAGGGTACCGAGACGTATAAGATCAAACTGATCAAGGAGCCTTTGACGATAGACGGGGAAACCAAGGAGGATGTTTCCTTTTATTACTTTGAAACGGAAAACTTCGTACCCATTGCAGTGGAATCTGAAGTGCATATGGGCCCGATGAAAGGACAAACTCAGCTGGTCACCATGAGCGATTACCAGGAGGTAGAGGGGCTTTACTTCGCCTTTTCCATGTCTCAGGGGATCAAGGGAGGTGCCTCCCAACCTATAGTGATGGAATCCATCGAGTTGAATCCGGCAGTGGAGGATTCGGCCTTTGAATTCCCAGAGCAAATGGCAGAAGAAAACAAACAATAAGTCCGGAAATATTTCTGGAATAATCAATAGGAACCAAACGTATGAAAAAGCTCTTCTTTTTAGGGGTGCTCCTCAGTTTATGCCTTCCCACGGGCCTCATTGGTCAGCAAAAGGATACACTCAGGGCCACCAACCTTTTCGGTGATATGCGGGCGCGCCACATTGGGCCAGCCCTGATGAGTGGACGAATTAATGACCTGGAGGTACATCCCGCTAACAACAGGATCATTTATGTGGCATCGGCCGGGGGCGGGGTCTGGAAATCCTCCGATGCAGGAACAACCTTTGCGCCGATCTTCGATGACCACTGCCAGTCTATAGGCGTAGTAACCCTCGACCCTTCTGACCCTGATAATACTATCTATGTAGGAACCGGGGAGACCTGGACGCGCAACAGCGTTTCGGTGGGCTGTGGATTATTCCGGTCTAGGGATGCAGGTGCCACCTGGGAAAATCTCGGGTTCGACGACAGTGAACGCATCGCCAGTGTTTTGGTACATCCGCAAAATCCGGAAGTGATCTATGTAGGTGTTCTCGGAGCTCTCTGGAGCGACAGTGAAACGCGCGGGGTCTATAAGTCCGAGGATGGGGGTAAAACCTGGGATCGAATACTTTACTTGAACCCGCGTACCGGCCTTGCCGATATGGCGATGGATCC
>JARRLI010000142.1:0-4271 GCA_037387145.1 Robiginitalea sp.
CCGGGTACAATCCTGATGCCCAGTTATGTGAATATAGGTGCTTATGTGGATGAGGGCACCATGGTAGATACCTGGGCTACTGTAGGGAGTTGCGCACAAATCGGCAAAAATGTTCATCTCAGCGGCGGAGTGGGGATAGGAGGAGTTTTAGAACCCCTTCAGGCGGCGCCCGTGATCGTGGAAAACAACGCCTTCATTGGGAGTCGTTCCATTGTCGTGGAAGGGGTGCATATAGAAAAAGAAGCCGTACTTGGGGCCAATGTAGTACTTACAGCTTCTACTAAAATCATTGATGTAAGCGGTGAACAACCCATTGAATACAAGGGGCGCGTACCAGCACGCTCCGTGGTAATCCCGGGTAGTTATACCAAAAGTTTCCCTGCAGGGGACTATCAGGTCTCATGCGCACTTATCATTGGAAAGCGCAAGGAAAGCACCGACAAAAAAACTTCCCTTAACGACGCTCTGAGAGAATACAGTGTTGCAGTCTGAGGTATTCTAATTACGCCTCCGGAGAACTAACTTGGATAACCTGCCCGATTTTCTATCAGATGGTTCTTATTGGCTTAATAAAAAGTATACAAAATAGGATAGGGTTATGCAATTTTTTAGTCGTTTCTTTGTTATGTAATAACAGAATAAAGCATTTGTGCAATGCGGCCTGACCACCAAAACAAACTAACAGCGCTGATTATTACCTATAATGAAATCGGATATATCGAACGGTGTATTAATTCTGTTCGATTTGCCGATGAAATCATTGTGGTTGATTCATTCAGCACGGATGGAACCTATGAATACCTCATGGAGGAACCCGATGTGAAGGTCATCCAGCATCCATTCGAGAATTTTACCCACCAAAAATCATTCACCCTCAGACAGGCCTCGAATGATTGGGTATTGTTCCTGGATGCAGATGAGGTGGTAACCCCCGAACTGCAGAAGGAAATCCTTGGAACTATTGGTTCAGAAACTCCGCATGCAGCATTCTGGTGTTACCGGAAATTCATGTTCAAGGACCAGCAACTTCATTTCAGCGGCTGGCAGACAGACAAGAATTATCGACTATTCAGAAGAAGTAAAGCCTGGTTCACAGACAGTAAGCTGGTACATGAAACCCTTGAAGTACAGGGTTCTTCCGGGATCCTGGAGAACAAACTGACCCATTATTGCTATAAGAACTACGAAGACTACAAAAGCAAAATGTTGCATTACGGCCGCCTGAAGGCCAAGGAAGATTTCTACCGGGAGAATACTTTTAATTACCTCCTAATGCTGGTAAAACCCGTTTGGAGGTTCGTACATCATTATTTCCTTAGGCTTGGATTCTTAGACGGGCAAAAAGGGATTACGATATCCTACCTAAATGCATTAAGTGTGTTGGAGCGCTACCGCGAACTCAAAAAGCTGGAAGCAAAGAATAAGCTGGCATACTACTTAGTGATGCCATAGTAAGACCAGACTCGTTTCTCTTTCCGGGTATTTTTACGAATCTGTGCATTTTTAGCGAGCGATTCGGGAGTTTTATACCCTCTTTTGTGGTCCAGGTGCACACATACCGCGCTGTAGCGAAGTTGTTTGGACTTAATTCCAAAATTAAATAGACGCTCACCCAGTTCCCTGTCCTGACCTCCATACTGCATACGCTCGTCAAACCCATTTACATTAAGGATATCTTTCTTCCAGCCGGAACTGTTATGTCCATTCCAACTGGCATTGGTGGGTGTAAAGGTGTTGAGCAGGAATGCCACCAGTCCCTGAGCAGTAATCTTGTTATTCTTAAAGGTTTTGGGGATCCCTTTCATTTTCAACCAGTTAATATCAAAACAGCGTTGATTCTCTATATCTTCCCGGTTGATCATCAGTGAAATATTCATTGGCAGCATATAGTATCCGCCAGAAATGAAATATCCTGCCTCTTTATTGATATAGTGCACTTCAACAAAGTCCTCCCGTGGAATACAGTCTCCATCTGTCATAATAATATAGTCGGCATTACAGGAACAAACAGCCTTATTAAGGATACGGGATTTCTGGAATCCGTCATCCTCCTGCCATACGTGGATGATGGGATAAAACACTTCGCCCCGCATGCGCTCCAAAAGTTCACCTGTTGATGGACCCGAACCATCGTCGGCAATAACAACCTCAAAATTTTGATAGGTCTGGCAGTTAAACCCCCATAGTACCTTCTCCAGCCAGGCTTCAGCATTGTAGGTACTGACTATTACAGAAATCTTTGGAGTCGTGGTGATTTCACTCATAAGTACAAATGTATAAAAGTCTACTTGTTTATATTTGAGTTTTAATCAACCATAACCCAACTTATTTCAATCCTGTGAGGAGAATATTGCTCGGCCTTCTGAAGAAATTAAAATTCCTTCCCCCACCCTTCTATGTTAAAGCCTATTACGAATACTATTCGGGTAAGAAGCTGAACCTTAAGAATCCCAGGGAATTCAATGAAAAAATTCAATGGTTGAAGGTGTATTACAAGGATCCGCGGCTTACCCAATTGGTGGACAAGTATTCGGTAAGGAAGTATGTGAAGGAAAAGGTAGGGGAAAAATACCTGAACGAACTGCTTGGAGTCTACCACCGGGCAAAGGATGTGGATTTCTCATCCCTCCCGGAACGTTTTGTCATCAAAGGGGTACATGGATGTCACTTTAACCTCATCGTCCGGGATAAAGCTGAACTAGTACCCTGGAAAGCTCGGCTATTAATGCGAAAATGGTTGTCCAAGAATCAATACTACAGAGGTGGGTTGGAGTGGGCCTATAAAAATGTTCCCCCACTGCTGATTGCCGAGAAATATCTGGAGGAGATGGGAAAGGAAATGATTAATGACTACAAATTCTTTTGTTTTGACGGGCAACCGCAGTTCATACAGGTGGATCTTGAGCGGGGTGTGAATGATTTCCGCTGCTTTTACAATACTGCTTGGGAAAAGTTGCCTTTTAGCACAGAGGATAATACATACTATGAAGGGGACGTACCCCAGCCGGATAATTATGAGGAAATGCTTTCGGTAGCCACCAAATTGGCTGCTGATTTTCCATTTGTTCGGGTGGATCTTTACAATATCAAAGGAAGGATAATCTTTGGGGAAATGACTTTTTACCCCAGCGATGGGAGAAAACGGTTTATTCCGGAAAAATACAACCTGATCATCGGGGATTACCTGACGCTTCCGGAGCCGGTTGGCTGAAGGTTGGTGTCGACTTTATGAAATCCCCAAACCATTTCCGGCGGAGGTTGGAAGATCCGGTCTGTGAGGCACTGCCCCCACCCCCGCTTATCAAGTTATCCAACATTCCTGCCAATTCCATTCACTTCAGTAAAAGACCCCTACAATTTTAACAGGTTATCAGGATATGGTACCTTTGTATTCCTGCAACGGTAAGGAATTGGTTATCGGATTTCAAAAGACTGCTGGTCTTAGGGATTCACTATGAACCAAATGGTTATATGGCAAAATCGACCTTTACAGAAGCCCTCAGAGACCCCATCTTCAGGCAAATCGGGAAGGCAGCCGGAAACCTTTCCCTGGACTGTTATGTCATCGGTGGGTACGTGCGGGATTTCTTTCTGGGTCGCACGCAGCGCAAGGATATCGACATTGTTGCGGTAGGCAGCGGGATTACACTTGCCCGCGAAGTGGCTGCGCTCCTTCCAGGGAATCCGAAGGTCCACGTATATAAAAACTTTGGGACTGCCATGATCCGGCAGGGCGACCTCCACCTGGAATTCGTTGGGGCCCGCAAGGAAAGCTACAGACAAGATAGTCGTAAACCTATTGTGGAGGATGGAACGCTTGCAGATGACCAGCAACGGAGGGATTTCACCATTAACGCACTGGCACTCTCCCTGAACCCTGAAGACTTTGGTAGGTTACTGGATCCCTTTCATGGTATGGAGGACCTGAAGCAGGGAATCATACGCACACCCCTGGAACCCGAAACAACCTATTCCGATGACCCCTTACGGATGATCCGGGCCATCCGTTTTGCCGCACAATTAGATTTTGAGATCACCCCTGACTCCCTGCATGCAATCCGGGAGCACAGAGAGCGCATCCGCATTGTTTCTAAAGAACGTATCGTGGATGAATTGCATAAGGTCATGCTTACACCAAAACCATCTGTGGGATTGGGCCTGCTGTACCAAACCGGGCTCCTGGAAGTTATACTCCCGGAATTAACTGCCCTGCAGGGGATCGAGGAAATCGAAGGGCAACGCCACAAGGACAATTTCTGGCATACCCTTGA